>NZ_JBJURJ010000017.1:0-200544 GCF_046098205.1 Paenibacillus mesotrionivorans
AACCCGCTCGACTTGCATGTATTAGGCACGCCGCCAGCGTTCGTCCTGAGCCAGGATCAAACTCTCCATAAAAGTGGCCCCGAAGGACCGTTATGTTAGAGCTGATTGCTCAATTGTTCAAACGTTTGGCTTCATTGTTTTGCTGCTCGTTGTTCAGTTTTCAAGGAGCTCTTGTCCAGTGCTCTAAAACTTTATCACATCGACTCTATTAATGCAAGAACTATTTTTTCGATCCTTGCAGCTTTTTGTCGATGCTGCCGTCTGTTTTGGCGGCGAAATCTAATTTATCATGTTTTACACAAGAAAACAAGAGAGCAAAAGTGTCTATTCTGTGACGGCGTTTTACTCATCCAACTGCCATTTCGCCAGCGTTCGCAAGCGCAGTCGTTATTCATCGAGTTATGCGCTCGCCCGGGAAATGAATGATTGGTTCATTTCCCGATAATATGTACCAGATAAAGAAGCAATACCATTATACCCCCGCCGGCGGCTGAGCTGATGATATTCACAGCATCGTTGTTCATCCATCTCCACCCTCGGATCAGAACAGTCCGGCGGGAGCAGTGGCTGTGCCCCTCCACTTCAAGACCGCACTCCGGGCAACGGTAAAGGGCCTGAACACTTGCACCAAGCAGTGAATCCGCATTGGAGGCTAACCAGCCTGCAACCATCGCGGCAGGTATAATCCCCCAGCTATATGCTTCCCCACCAGGCCCCCATGGGACTGTTGTGGAGGATAAACCAGCCAATAGCATACCCAACGCACCAATGAACAGCCCGCCCGCCAGGGAAGCTCCCCAGCCTAACCAGGTGACTGCTCCGGAGGTGCCTTTGCTCACCTGCTTGCCGGTTAAAATGGAACGGGGAAGCCGCCTGCTTAACCCCCCGATTTCGGTAGCCCATGTATCGGCGGTTACGGCGGACATCACACCGAGATAAGCTGCCGACCATACCCACATATCCGGTCTCCAAGCGGACAGTAAGCATAGAAATGCCCCAAGCCCCCCGTTGGCAAACACCTGCCCCGCATCGCGCCGGCCGGATTTTTCATACTTTCGCTCCGCTTGCTCCTTCTTGTGCTTTTTCCACTTGGTCAAGGCCGATGAGGATATAAAGAAGCCGATCATCAGTCCGAACCAAGGCAAACTTCCTAGGGCATACAGCAGTGTACCGACTCCTATAGCTGCAGCAGCACCGGTAAGCGACAGGGATCTTTTCCAATAAGCTGCCGACGTTATCAGCATGCTGCCCGCCAATCCCAAGAGCCAATTCATGACGGATTGCCTTCCAGCTTATTTTCTAATTGCCTGTCGAAAAGAAAGCTATTGATGTATGCAGCTAATTCCCGTGTATATGCTTTGGGAATTGTATATTCCGGCGTCCGGGAGGAATAGCCCGTTACCTGCAAGCCTGCGCGTTTAGCCAGCATTTTGGCACGGAGCATGTGAAAATCATTCGTCACGACTGTAATAGAAGCTGTAGCCGGATCCACTCCCAGCTGCTTCAGAGCCACCTTGCTGAACCGCATATTTTCGGCTGTATCCGTGGAGCGAGCCTCGAGAATAAGACGGCTTTCCGGTATGCCGCGGGCTACCAGATAACGCTTCATGGCCTCCGCCTCAGATAAATCTTCTCCAGGACCTTGACCGCCCGATAAGACGGCACGGGCTTCCGGATACCGGTTCAGATAGTCCAAGCCACGGTCCAGACGGTTCTTGAGGGACAACGAAACGGTTTCTCCTTTGACACGGGCACCCAAAATAAGCAGGTAGTCCGACTTTTGCGGTTCGCTGTTCCGCCCGGTGCTCCAAATGGCTATAAGTAAAACAACGCAGGCTAACCCGCCTATTACCACAGCAGATTGGACAACCCGCAGGAGGATCAGGGCTTTGCCTGTGAGCTTGCGGTTCCGCCAACGGAAAATCCAATATCCCACACCTGCCATAAGGAGTCCGGCAATAACCTGAAGCATGTTCCAAATGTCCCGTTCCCAGCCCCTGGTGAATCCGGTCAGGTAGTAGAGACTATGAGATAAGCCCGCAATAATAACGAGCAAACCGAAAACGCCAAGAACAACGGCTCTGCGGTTTTCGAACTTCATAACAAAGGATCCCCCATTTTGAAATGCGTTAGATTTTTAATGTAATTAATCCTTAATCCCATAAAATAAGATCCGTCTTTCCTGTTCATGTCCTGACCTAACCAGTATAGAAAAACCTGGCGGACTAGGCAACCGGATCCTAGTCCATCAGAAAAAAAGGACGGCAGCCACAAAACAGCTGCACATCCTTTTTGACGTCAAAACACTCTTAATATACAACCTCCGGGCAGGTCCGGTCCAACAATCCCTTCAGATAAGCGCTGACAAGCCCGTAATTGGTAAACGGTACACGCTGGGCCTCGGATTTAGCCATCCGTGCCATCAACTGCTTGCGGCTGAAGGAGCAGGCGTTGCAGTGGAGAACCATTTTGTACGGAGTCAAGTCAGCGGGAAAATCCAGCCCCGAAACCACATCAATCAATAGTGCCCCTCCCGCCTTACGGTGCAGCTGCTCCGGCAGCAGGCTTCGCGAAGTCTCCCCTTGAGTTTCATGGACTTTGCAGGCCTCGGCAATCAGAACCCGGTCCCCGGGCTTCAGCGAGTCTACAGCCTTGGCTCCGTCGATGAGCAACTGCAGATTCCCCTTCTGTCTGGCCAGCAAAAGGGAGAAGGTTGTCACCGTACTGGAGGGCGGCGCAGCCGCGCAGACGGCCTCAAGCAGCTCAGGGTCGGTAATAATGAGCTCCGGCGCCTTGTTCAGATAGCCAAGTGTGGGAACCAGCTCCGTCTCCGTCACACTGAGGGAAGCGGCGCCTTGATCAAGGATATCCCGGATAATCTGGCTGTGAATATTCGGCAGCCTGAAACGCGGAGCCTTCATCTCATCCTCAGTTACCAGCAGCACCAGATCCCGCGGCTTAACCAAATCACCTACGATGGTATTCCGTTCAAACTCAAAAGGAGCCGTCCGCCGGATGGATTGCCTGACCCTGTTAATATTCACCCGATTGGAGGCGCTGATTTTCACCAGTGGTATCTCATCGAATTGCACCCGGATCGGCTCGGCATCCACATAGCGGTCATCAATCCGGTTGATGATGCCCAATACAGGAATATGACGGTTGGCCAATTCCTTGTACCACCGTTTCTCAAGCGTGTAATCTTCATTGGTATCCATAAACATCAGGAGGGCCAGATCTGTCTGGTCCATAACCTCCAGCAGCTTCCGGCTGCGGATTCCTCCCAGCTCGGTATGTTCATTGTCCTCGAAGCCGGCAGTATCGATGAGTACAACGGGACCTACAGGGTCAAGCTCCATCGGATAAAACAAAGGTTCCTGGGTCGTGCCCGGAGAATCGGCAACTGCAGAAGCACTCGCTCCTGCAAGCGCATTCAATAATGTGGACTTGCCGATATTCTTCCGGCCAAACAGGGCAACATGCAGCCGATTGCCTGAGGTCGTTTTACTCATCACTCTCACTCCTCCACTGGGATAAAATAAGCATAGCTACGACAGATTTCGTGAATGTTTTCACATTCAGGAGTGCAAAAATCTGAGGTTTATTGTAAACGGGGCCATTGCGTATGCAGCCAACCGCCCCGTATACCATTTCCAGTTATCCTAAAATCTCAAATCCCGTTCTCCCGCCTCAATGCGCTCCATCCGGGACACAGCCGCTTTTCTGGCCGCTTCCTTGGGGATGCCCTTCAGGCTTTCTTCAATAACACGATTGCCCAGTTCCTTGGCTTCTTCATCACCGTAATCCAGCAGGAACTCCTTAAAGGTCAACAAGGCATTCGGCTCACAGACGTTCTGGATCTGGCCGGATTTGGCCAAACGCATAAACCGGTCACCTGTCCGCCCTTCTCTGTAGCAAGCTGTGCAATAGCTGGGCAGATAGCCGCCTTCACAGAGGCTCTTGACAATTTCCATAGGCGAACGGTGATCGCCGATTTCGAACTGCGGTTTCTCGTCCTGGTTATGCAGCCGGTATTCCTCCACATAACCGCCCACTCCCGTACAGGAGCCGGCACTGATCTGGGACACGCCCAAAGCCAGTACCTCGTCACGGAAGCCCGCTTCCTCTCTTGTGGAAAGAATCATACCTGCGTAAGGTACAGCAAGCCGGAGAACAGCAACAACCTGCTTAAACTCCTCGTCGGACACCAGATGGGGATACGTATCCAGATTGACCCCTTCCGCTGCCCGCATTCTTGGCACTGATACGGTATGCGGCCCCACACCGAAGGATTCCTCCAAGTGTTCGGCATGCATCAGCATGGCGATGGTTTCAAATTTATAGTCATACAGCCCGTACAGAACACCTACACCCACATCATCAATCCCGCCCTGCATCGCACGGTGCATAGCGGTAGTATGCCAGTTGTAGTCATGCTTAGGTCCTTGGGGATGGTGTTTTTCGTAGGTTGGTTTATGGTACGATTCCTGAAATAGAATATAGGTGCCAATCTCGGCATCCCGCAGCTTCTCGTAATCCTCCACTGTAGTGGCGGCAATATTCACATTGATTCTGCGGATGCTTCCATTGTTGACCTTCACGGAATAGATTTTGCGGATACACTCCAGGATGTACTCCATGGAGCAGTTTTTTGGGTCCTCCCCTACTTCCAGGGCAATCCGCTTATGACCCAGCGACTGGAGTACCTCTACTTCCTTCTCCAATTCCTCCATGGTCAACTTGCGCCGTTTGAAGTCGGTGTTGGAATGCTTATAGCCGCAATAATCACAGTTATTGACACAATAATTGCTTACATACAATGGTGCAAAAATAACAATGCGCTTGCCGTAAATTTTTTCTTTGATTTCCTTGGCTGCCGCAAAAATACGGCTCCAGATCCCTTCATCCCTCACATGCAGCAGTACAGCCGCTTCCTGGTGGGTTAATCCCCTACAGCTCCTCGCTTTGTCCAACAGTCCGTTAATGTAGGTGCTGTCGGCTGCCAGTGCCTTCCCCATCTCGATAGCATCCACAATCTCATGATCCCGGATTACCTCATCCGCATGAAAAATCCGCAATTCTTCCGTTTTTACCTCTTCCATGGTAAACCCCTCCCGTCTATAAAGAAACACTCCGCTGCCCTGAAATAATATGGGCTTTTCTCCCGCAAACGCCCTGCGAAAACAATGTGACGGTGGACAATGTGCTAGAGCGTGTTTGCTAACACGGCCTAACGCTTATTCATAACCGACTTGACATTGATGCCTTCAATTTTGCCCAGCTTGCCGGTTAATGAACTGATTTCGTCTGATGTCGCATCCACAACAAGGGTGATGACGGCGGAAATACCGCGTTCTTTATAGGGAAGGCCCATTCTGCCGATAATGACGTCCATGCTGTCATGCAGAATAGCATTGACCTTGGCAACCCCATCAAATTCCTGAACAATGATATTTATGACACCGATTCTCTTGCTCATGCAAGATTTCCCCCTCATGCTTAGACTCATCCTTGCAATTAGGTATAGACTTATCCGCCGGCCCCGGAACACTCCAGGACCGGCCGATGGTTAGTTCATTATCTTAATGCTTAGCCCGCTTCACATAATGCGTGTGCAGCAGCTCATGGGCAAGATGTCCATTGGGTTTGCCCAGGAATTCGGAGTACAGCATTTGGATATACGGATTCTTATGGGACTTGCGGAATTGCAGGGATTGATCCTCTTCATAGATTGCCTTGGCCCGCTCTTGTTTTACATTAACAGCTGTTTGGGTCTTGGCATTCACGATAGGCTGTCCGCCGCCGGTGACACATCCGCCGGGGCAAGCCATCACCTCGATGAAGTCATAATGCTTCTCGCCGGATTGGATCAGCTCCATGACCTGGCGGGCATTGCCCAAGCCGTGGATAACCGCGGTTTTGATCTTCTTGCCGTTGGGCAGCTCCAGCTCATTCTCCTTAATACCGTCCAGACCGCGGACTGCGGAATATTCTATGGCGTCCAGGTCCTTGCCGGCCAGAACTTCATATACCGTCCGCAGAGCCGCTTCCGCCACACCGCCGGTTGCTCCGAAAATAGCGCCTGCGCCGGAGCCGAGACCCAACGGGTTATCGAAGGTATCCCCGGTCAGATTGCGGAAGTCGATGCCCGCTTCCTTGATCATTTGGGCCAGCTCCCGGGTGGTGAGGACATAGTCCACATCCTGGAGACCCTCATTGGACAGCTCCTCGCGTTCGCCTTCGAACTTCTTGGCGGTACAAGGCATGATGGATACGTTGACGATCGACTTGGG
The DNA here is from genome assembly GCF_046098205.1 of Paenibacillus mesotrionivorans. Classification (NCBI taxonomy): domain Bacteria; kingdom Bacillati; phylum Bacillota; class Bacilli; order Caryophanales; family Paenibacillaceae; genus Paenibacillus; species Paenibacillus mesotrionivorans. The sequence continues at coordinate 6,294 of NZ_JBJURJ010000017.1, forward strand.
ATCAACGCCTTCCTTTTGGGCAAAGTAGGACTTGATCATCGCCCCTTCCATTTGGTGGGGGGATTTGCAGGTGGAGAGATTATCCAGCATATCCGGGAAATTATGCTCCATGAATTTCACCCAGCCCGGACAGCAGGAGGTCATCAAAGGCAGATTTTCGCCGGAGGTCAGCCGGGAGATCAGCTCGGTTCCTTCTTCCATGATGGTCAGGTCGGCGGCGAAGTTGGTGTCGAACACCTTGTCGAAGCCCAGCTTGCGCAGAGCAGCTACCATTTTGCCGGTGACACGGGTACCCATAGGATAGCCGAACTCCTCGCCCAAGGCTACACGGATGGCAGGAGCAGCCTGCACCACCACATATTTGGTCGGGTCGGACAGAGCCTTCCACACATCATGGGTGTTATCGCGTTCGGTCAGCGCACCTACCGGACAGGCGGAGATACATTGTCCGCAATTGACACAGCTGGTTTCCCCGATGGGGCGGTCATATGCAGTAGTCACCTTGGTTTCAAAACCGCGGTGTGCAAAGCCAATGGCATGGACGGTTTGGATATTGCTGCAGGCACCGATACAGCGTCCGCAGAGGATACACTTCTCGGAATCCCGTACGATGGATGCAGAGGAATGGTCGATGCCGGTTTTGGACTTGGCTCCCTGGAAGCGGATCGTACGGACGTTCAAATCCTTGGAAACGGATTGCAGTTCACAGGATTCACTGCGGTTGCAAGTGGTACACTCCCGGTTGTGGTCGGAGAGCAGGAGCTCCACAACGGTTCTGCGGGCGTCCCGTACCTTCTTGGTATTGGTTTGGATTTTCATGTTGGGCTCAGCCTTCAGTGTACAGGACGCGATCAGGCGGGGACCCACCTCCACTACGCAAACGCGGCAGCTGGAGGATTCGCAAACGCCCTTCAAGTGGCAAAGGGTCGGAATTTCAATTCCCACATCACGCGCTGCTTCCAGCACGGTTGTGCCTTTGTCCACTTCCATCTCGATGCCGTCTATTGTAAGTTTAACTTTTTCCACCATAGTCACCTCTTCCCTTCCTTATCCTCTCAAGATGGCTTTGAACTTACAGGAATCGAAGCACAATCCGCACTTGATACATACGGATGCATCCAGCAGATACGGCTCCTTCACCTTGCCGGAAATGGCATTCACCGGACATTTTCTGGCACAGAGGCTGCAGCCTTTGCACAGGTCGGGATCGATGGAGTAAGTCAAAAGATCCTTGCAGACGCCGGAAGGACACTTGTGATCCACTACGTGAGCCAGATACTCATTGCGGAAGAACTTCAATGTGGAAATAACCGGGTTAGGAGCGGTGCCGCCTAAAGCGCACAAGGATGCGTTCTTGATATTCTCGGAGAGGTCCTCAAGAATTTCCAGATCATCGGCTGTGCCTTTACCTTGTGTGATGTTCTCCAGAATTTCCAGCAGACGTTTGGTGCCTACACGGCAGGGGGTACACTTGCCGCAGGATTCATCCCGGGTAAAGTCCAGATAGAAGCGGGCCACGTCCACCATACAGTTGTCTTCGTCCATGATAATCATGCCGCCGGAGCCCATCATGGAACCCAAACTGTTCAGATTATCAAAGTCAATGCTGCAATCCAGATGCTCTTCGGTCAAACATCCGCCCGAAGGTCCGCCGGTTTGGACTGCCTTGAATTTTTTGCCGTTGGGAATGCCGCCGCCGATTTCGAAGATAACCTCGCGCAGGGTGATGCCCATAGGAACCTCAACAAGACCGGTGTTGACAATTTTGCCGCCCAGAGCGAATACCTTGGTGCCCTTGGACTTTTCGGTGCCGATACTGGAATACCATTCGGCGCCCTTCAGAATAATCATCGGGATGTTGGCGTAGGTTTCCACGTTATTGATAACGGAAGGTTTCTTCCACAGACCCTCTACCGCCGGGAACGGAGGCTTCGGATTGGGCATGCCGCGTTTGCCTTCGATGGAGTTCATCAGGGCCGTTTCTTCACCGCACACGAATGCGCCTGCGCCAAGACGGACTTCAATGTCAAAGTCAAAGCCGGTTCCAAACAAATCCTTGCCGAGCAAGCCGTGCTTCCGTGCTTCATGAATCGCTACGAACAGGCGTTGTACAGCAATGGGATATTCGGCACGAACATAGATAAAGCCTTGGTTGGCGCCGATGGCGTAACCGCCGATAGCCATAGCCTCCAGCACGCTGTGGGGGTCACCCTCCAGAATGGAGCGGTCCATAAATGCGCCAGGGTCGCCTTCGTCGGCGTTACAGATCATATACTTTTGTTCGTTGACCTGCTTGGCTGCAAATTCCCATTTCATCCCGGTGGAGAAGCCGCCGCCCCCACGGCCACGCAGGCCGGATTGCTTCATGGTGGCAATAACTTCCTCAGGCGTCATCGTTGCCAGCACCTTGTGCAGCGCTTTATAACCGTCACGGGCAATATATTCCTCAATCTTCTCGGGATCAATAACACCGCAGTTGCGAAGTGCGATCCGCATTTGCTTTTTGAAGAAGTTGACGTCGTTCAGCGGCTTGATGCTGCCGTCCTTCTCCAGAGCTTCCTTATACACCAGACGCTTCAGCACGTTGCCCTTCAGCAGATGCTCCTCCACCAGCTCGGGAACATCCTTGGTTTCCACACGGGCGTAGAAGGCGCCTTCGGGATATACGATCACAACCGGGCCCAGCTCACAGAGGCCGAAGCAGCCGGTACGGACGATTTCGATTTCATTCTCAATGCCGTGGTTCTTCAATTCCTGCTCAATCGCATGCAGAATCGGCATGGAGTCGGAAGAGGTACAGCCTGTGCCGCCGCAGATCATAACGCTCTTACGGGTAACGCTGGAACCGCCGTTTTCCTGACGCTGGACGACCCGGGCGATCGTATTGTCACGGATAAGCTCCAGTTCTTGAATGGATTTCATACGATTCCCTCCTTATTTGTAATCCTTGAGAATTTTTGGGACGTCAACAGCGGAAACCTTGCCGTATACCTTTTCACCGATGGTCAAAACAGGGGCAAGGCCGCAAGCCCCCAGACAGCGGGTAGCCTCCAGAGTGAACTTGCCGTCTTCAGTGGTTTTGTTAACCTCCACCTTGAGCTCCTTGGCGAAGGTATCCACGATGGCTTGGGCACCCTTAATGTAGCAGGCAGTCCCCATGCAGATGCGGATAATGTGCTCACCCTTCGGCTCCAGCGAGAAAAAGTGGTAAAAGGAAGCAACTCCGAAAATTTCGGAAAGCGGAATATTCAATTCCTCGGATACAATCTCCAGAACATGCTCCGGCAGGTAACCGTAGGAATCCTGCACCTCATGCAGCACCGGGATCAAAGCGCCCTTCATAGGCTTGAAGGTTTCAATCGTCTGCCTGATTTTCTCTAACCGCTCGTCGGCAACCGCAGCACCGCCGCAACAGCATTTATCCTCCATAGTCGATCCTCCTAAATGTTATCTTCTAAGTAAGTCAACCCTAGTTTTGTTATTGTAAGCGTATAGATAAGCCTGTGGTAAAGCGGCCCTCTTCCCGCCTGTTGCAATGAAAACCCCACAGGGACCGGCCGCGGCAATCTCTTGCTGCCGGTCCCTGGTTGGGGGGAATTGTTTTACAAGAGCGGATTTTCGTGCTTCGCCTTCAGGCGCTGCCATCTGCGCTCCACTTCAGTTTCGAACTCAGCCAGCAATTCCTCTTCCTTGGCCAGATGCTTGGACTTGCCCATGGACTTCAGCCACTCCAACACCGGCACCTTGCTTCCCTTGGCTTCGGGATCATAGGTAATGTTGGTTACGCCGTTTTCGATCTCATACAGCGGGAAGAAGCAGGAGTCCACTGCAGTTTTGACGATCTTTTGTCCCAGGCGGTCTTCTGTCTTCCAGTTCAGCGGGCAAGTGATCAGAATCTTGCCGTAGGCGCAGCCCACATTCTGAGCGTACCAGTGAGCCTTGGCAGCCTTCTGGATCAGATCCATCGGGTAAGCCTCGGAGCCGGTGAAGACGTACGGAATGTTACAAGCGGCCATGATCTGCGGAGTATCCTTATGGTGGTAGCCCTTGCCCTTCTGCGCCTTGCCTACACCGGAGGTGGAGGTCATATGGCCCAGCGGTGTGGAATAGGACAATTGGGAGCCGGTGTTCATGTAGCCTTCGTTGTCATACTCCAGCATAATCATCTTGTGATTCCGCAGTGCTGCACCGATGGCGGCGCCCATACCGATGTCCATGCCGCCGTCGCCGGTCACCATAACAAAGGTAATGTCGTCGGAGATGTTCACTTCGCCGCGGCGCTTCAGCTCCAGGAAGCCTTCCACCATACCGGCAACGGTAGCACCGCCATTTTGGAACAGATTGTGCACGAAGGATTGCTTATGGGAAGTGTACGGATACGATGTGGTCACTACATAGGCACAACCGGTTTGGAACAGGGCTACGATATCGCCCTCGATGCCCTTGAAGAACAGCTCCAATGCAGGCAGTACGCCGCAGCCGGGGCATGCACCGTGTCCAGGTGCAAACCGCTTCGGCTTCTTGGTCAGGCTGCGCAGAGGCGGAACCTTAGCCTTCACCTTACCGGTGGCTTCATCTACCGTAACCGAAATCAGGCCGGTATTGTAGGACTCTCCGTGCAAAGGCTCGATGACGATTTGCTCGGCAGCGTGGCCTTTGACACCCGGGTTATGACCGAAATAATCGAAGGGTTTCTCGGCATATCCTTTATTGGCGGCGTCGATGGCAAGCTTGAAGAATTCTTCTGCATCCTCACCATAGAAGTCCTTGCCGCCCAGGCCGAAAACCCGGCTCAGGATGATGGTCTTGTTGTCGGGGTCAATTTGCAAGGCGGAACGGACCTCGTGAGTCATATTGCCGCCTTGAGCTCCATAAGAGTCAGCGCGTTCGCCAACCAGGAGGGCCTTCACATTCTTCAAAGCCTTGCGGAGCTGCTCAGCCGGGAACGGACGGATGATGTTGGGACGAATTACCCCTGCCTTGATGCCTTGAGCACGGAGTTTATCCACTACATCCTTGGCAGCTTCGCCGGCGGAATTGAGCAGGAACAATGCCACCTCGGCATCCTCCATACCGTACATGTCAAGAGTCGGATACTCGCGGCCGGATAATGCGGCATATTCGGTTTGCAGCTGTTCGTATACCTCGCCAGCCTTATATAGTGCCTCGGATTGCTGGAAGTGGTTATTAATGAGGTCGTCGCCGTTCATATGCGCGCCGATGGAAACCGGGTTGCGCGGATCGCTTACATCAGCGAATTGAGTTGGGCGTTCCCCTACATAAGCCTGAACCACCTTGCGGTCCTTGAAGAGACTGACCTTTTTCTTTTGGTGAGAGGTGAAGAAGCCGTCATAAGCCACAATTACCGGCAGGCGGACTTCGGAGTGCTCAGCCAGGCGCAGCGCCATGATGTTCATATCGTATACAGCCTGAGGTGTGGAGGCAGTCAGAACGATCCAGCCTGTGTTCAGGGTGTAGTACAAGTCGGAGTGGTCGCCGCGGATATCCAGCGGTCCGCTGACGGCACGGCACACCAGGTTCAGCACCATGGGGAAGCGGGTACCGGCTTGGTTCGGCAGCTGCTCCAGCATGTAAAGAAGACCTTGGGAGCTGGTTGCGTTCAGAACCCGTGCTCCGGCTACAGCAGCGCCGTAGCAGATACCGGCTGCGCCATGCTCGCCGTCACCTGCGATGAGCTGGATGTCATGCTCTCCGCGGGTTTTCATTTGATCCAGATATTGGGCAACTTCAGTGGAAGGCGTAATCGGGAAATATCCCATAATATGATAATTGATTTGTGCGGCGGCAGTGGCCGCCATTTCGTTGCCGGACTCAAAGGTGGTAATCTGCTCGGCGGCAGAATGCTTCAGTTCATTCTCCAGAATAGCCATTACTCAAGCTCCTCCCAGTACGAAATTAAAACGGGATGGCACACGGTGCGCTTCGGCATAGCCTACTTCTTCACGGAGATCCTGCAGAGCACCTGTCGGGCAAGCATCCACACATTTCAGACAGCCCTTGCAATATTGGTAATCGATTCCCTTCAGAACCATTTGCATAATGCCGCGTTTGTTGGGCTCTTCCTCCCAAACGAAGCACATGTCGCCGCACACGACATCACATTGGGCGCAGCTGATGCACTTCTCGGCATTAAACTCGGGGATAAAGCCTTGCCGGGAGCCGCTCATGTCTTTCAGAACAGTATTGGCTTGAGCCAGAATCACACCGCCCAGAGGCTGGGACTCATAACCGTACACGGTGACGGCCCGCTTGAAGGCTTTGCCTACCGCATCTGCCGGAACCTCATAGGTCTTGAACTTCACTTCATTGTAACCGCGGTCGAAGGTGCGGATGTTCGGCTCCACCAGATGGGGGTACTTCTTGCCGAACGTACTGCGGATGGTATTGCGCATGTCCTCCGGATCGAGGAAGTCGCAAATCCGGTACAAGGCGCCCAGCATGGACGTATTGACCTTGGTCTTCTCTTCTACGGCAATGCCCATGGCGTCAACAACAGCCAGTGTGCCGTATTCCAGCTTCAGATCCTTGCGAACTTCGTCAAAATCACGTGTGGAGTTCACCAGCACGATGCCGTCGGCAGGCAGACCGCTTACGACGTTGACGGTTTTGTAGAGCTCCTCATGGAAAATACCGATAACATGCGGCACCTCAATGGGGCTATGGTCCCGAATCTCCACTTCCGGTTCCGTAAAACGGACGAAGGTTTTGATGGGCGAACCCTTCTTCTCGGAACCGTACGAGGAAAAGTTGGAGCCGTTAAGGCCCATTCCCAGTACTCCGGCTTCGGCGAGCATCTTGCCTGCAAGGTTGGCGCCAAGGCCGCCGATGGATTCGAGACGGATCTCAAAAAATCCAAGCTCATTTTTCTTAGGTAAGGTAGACATCTGGTTCCCTCCTATTTATTAATAACAGCCGACAAGACCCGGATGTAAAAAAGGCTTGAATGAGATCGTCCGTCCGCTGGTATTGGAATGCGTTGCTGCGGCATGCACTGTTTCATTATTCCGAATAGCTGTAATACCGCTTTCATAAGGGCATTAAGTACACAACCTTTAGCGGTGAGAGGCTTGAACATCGGTCAAAACATCATCATTTCGACAAAAAGTCTACACAAATCTTCCACATTCCTGTTTTCAATTCCTATTATAAGATCCAATAGTGAATCATTTCACAAGAAATTTGACAATCTGTTGAACTGCCCCAAAAACCTGTTATATTGGTGAAAAATATATGGATTTAGAGAATCGTTCTCAGTTATAATTGAATACTTTATGAATCCGGATAATGATTCTCAATGATAACGCATTCATTTTTGGACATAAACTAGACACAAATTCATAATTTCGTTTTTCCGGATAACAAAAAAGAACTCCAGATTGGAGTTCCTTTAGGCGCCGATGTTATTCGGACTGAGGAGCCGTTATTTTGCGAAAATACGCACTTCTGATGATTTCGCGGACACACGGTACGTTATTTCCCCGCCATCCCGTCCCAACTGGCTTTTTTCCGGTGTATAACGGATCCTGGGTCCGTCCAGCTAAAAAAGCAGTGTTTTAGCGCTAATTAACGGATCCTGGGTCCCGCTTGGGTAACCGGGTGGGTCAACCGCACCTGCAGGCCGACTCTTCCGGTTCAACTTTACGTAAGACGCAGCCTCTTTTCCTACAAGAAAAGCTCAAGGCCGCTCCAAGCAAGCCTGATTCCCTCCGGCAGCTCCGGCAGGTTGTTCAAATCAATATCATGAGACATATGGGTGAACCAGGTTTCCTCCGGCGCCAGCTCTGCCACCAGCTCGCAGGCCTCTTCCATATCGTAAACCGACCGGGTATGGAACTCCGCTTCTTCCTTATAAAAGCTGGTGCCCAGAATCAGCAGCTGCAACTCCTGCATATGCCGCTTCTCGGCCTCTCCTAATGCTATGGAGTCGGGACAATACACCCAGGCGATATCCCCCTGCTGGAACCGATAGGCATAGGAATAGCCGTTTTTACCGTGGTTGACCCTAAACGGAGTAACGCTCCACCCTAACATCTCCATCCCGGATTCCACCTCCACAAAACGGAGCCTGCCCTCCACCCAGGGGAACTGGCGTCTGATGATGGCCAACACCTCTTGCGGTGCATACAGGTCAGGCTGCACGTCTGTCCACCGGCATAAATCCGCCAGCTCCGGAAGTCCTCCGATATGATCGAAGTGGGCATGGGTGATCAGAACATTGCCTACCATCCGCTGGCCACGTGCCTCCATCTGCCCCCGCCAATCGGGACCGCAGTCCACCAACAGCTCCTCTGACCCTCTCCGCAACAGAATAGAGGAACGCAATCTTCTATTATGGCCGGTGGTCCGAGCCTCACTGCAAACCCCACAGCTGCAATAGACCCGAGGCACTCCCATGGAATCCCCCGTACCCAAAAACCGAATGGATGTTTTGACATTGTGCATGATGCAACCTCCAAGGATGGCAAACGTCCGCAACCGTCAGCCAGTCCATGCCACAATGGCAACGAAGCCAATGAAGGCGTTCGCAGGCTGACGAACAGTTGTGTTTACGTTATAATGAATCGGTAGACCAGAGAGTCAGAGAAACCTGCTAAGGAGTGTTTTCCCATGTACAAGCTGATTGCTGTTGATTTGGATGATACTTTATTGAACGATCAATTGGATATTACGGAAGGAACCCGCAGCGCCATCTATGCCGCCATGGAGCGGGGCGCTGTGTTTACCATTGCTACAGGACGGATGTTCGCCTCCGCCCGCAAGATTGCCGCCAAGCTGGGGCTGGAGGTGCCGCTGATTACTTATCAGGGAGCCCTGGTGAAGCATGCCTCCGACGGAACGGTCATCTATGAGCGGAACGTTCCGCCCGAGGTCGTCCGTTATGTATTCGAGTACGCTGCGAAGAACGGCCTTCATCTTCAGGCTTATCACAACGATACCTTGTTGGCCAAGGAAGAAAATGAACGGTTGAAAGGCTACGCCAAGCTGAACAATATTGCGTATGAAATCGAACCTGACTTCGACCGGCTGGCCGAAAAAACCGCCCCCAAGCTATTGATGATCGATGAACCGGAGGTTCTGGACCGCGTGCTGGTGGAGCTGAAGGCGGCCGTCGGCGACAAGGCGCATATCACCAAGTCCAAACCCCACTTTCTGGAGATCATGCATCCGGAAGGAACCAAGGGCCATGCGTTGACCCGTTTGGCGGAGCACTACGGCATCAAGCAGGAGGAAACCATCGGGATCGGCGACAGCTGGAACGATCATGAGCTGGTGGAGCAAGCCGGGTTGGGTGTGGCGATGGAAAATGCTGTTGACTCATTAAAGCAGGTGGCAGACTATGTGACGCGGAGCAATAATGACGAAGGCGTACGCCATGTTATCGAAAAGTTCGTGCTGGAAGACCAAAATTAACTGGTGGCTTATTTCAGCCTTCCGTCTGTAGCGGAATTGTAATACCGGAGCCAGTCGATAAAATGGTACATCTTCAGAATGTAGTCCGCGGCACAGGCCGACAGGTCATAAGGCCGGACCAGCTCATCTATGGACTGCTCCAGATCCCAGGACAGTTTGTACAGCTGCTTCAGGAAGTCCTCTTCAGTCCTGGGCTTGTACAGGTCGGTTCCGTGAGAAAGTTCAGCATTCTCAAGAATGAAGCCTTTATAGTATGGCAGAATATTCACATATGTGCCATGGTCGCGGTAGCATAGGCCCGTGTACTCATAGGGCAGCCAGAACAGGTGATTTTCCTTGTCCGGGAGCATGACGGTATAAGCGAGGTTTACGTTCAGCGCCACCGGATACGGGGCATTCTGAATGGAGCCGCGCCGTATATGCTCCCATATATTTTCCAAAAAGCTCATATTGCACCTTCCGATCAAAAGTATGACATCATCCGTTTATAGCATAAGGGGTACATAAGCCAGAATCAAGCGCAAGCGCCGGAAGATTCAACATTTTTGGGGACTAAGGAGTGATTTTGTTTATGAAGAAACACATTTTTGACACCATTGACCGCATGTCTCCCGTTTTGAAGGAAACCTCCTTATTTATCGGGAATCATCCGGAGCTGGGTCACGAGGAATTCCAGGCAGCGGAGAAGCTTACTGCGCTTTTGGGTGAGCTGGGGTTTGATGTGGAGCGCGGAGTGCTGGATATCCCCACCTCCTTTATCGCCCGGTATACCTCACCGAAGCCGGGACCTGTGATTGCCTTCCTGGCGGAATACGATGCCCTGCCGGATATCGGCCACGCCTGCGGCCACCATCTGATCTGCACCATGGCCATCGCGGCCGCCGCCGGGCTCAAAGCGGTTATTGATGAAACCGGTGGGGAAATCCGGGTGTACGGTACCCCCGCGGAGGAGACCAAAGGGGCCAAGGTGCCCATGTCCAAGGCCGGATTGTTCGATGATGTGGATGCTGCGCTGATGGCTCACCCTTACCACACCTATGAGCATTCCGGCACCTCCTTGGCCATGGATGCGGTGCAATTCGAATATTTCGGCAAAACCGCCCATGCTGCCGCTAATCCTTACGAGGGTATCAATGCACTGGATGCCGTTCTTCTGCTGTTCAACTCCATCAATGCGCTGCGCCAGCAGCTGGAGAGCCATGTCCGTATCCATGGCATCATCACGGAAGGCGGAACGGCGGCAAACATCATTCCCGAATATGCCGTCGCCCAATTTTATGTCCGGGCGGGTAACCGGCCCTATACCGATGAAACCGTCCGCAAGGTCATCCGGTGCGCCGAAGGGGCTGCTCTCCAGACGGGAGCCAAGCTCAAGGTTACCAATTATGAGTTTTCGTATGATGAACTGTTGACCAACAAAGAGCTGTCTGAGACCTACACCAGGAATCTCACAGCATTAGGCATCGATCCCGGAGCAATCGAAACAGGCAAGGATCATGGTTCCCTTGATTTAGGGAATGTTTCCCGCCGCTGCCCTGCTATCCATCCTTATGTGAAGGTCATTGATGAGAAGCACCTGCTGCATACGGTGGAATTCCGTGATCTTGCTTTGGAGGACAGAGCCCTGGAAGGGATGCTGTTCGGTGCCAAAGCCCTGGCCGCCACCGCCTATGACGTGTTGACGGTTCCTGGTCTCTCGGACAGCATCCGCCAAAGCTTCCGGGCCTCCGTCAGGAAAGAGGCAGACGGATCGTCTTAATGATTGCGCCGATGCGGTTATAAAGCATCGGATCCTCATGGTCGCGGAACAGCTTGTATTGGGGGCGGGTATTGGCTTCGATGAGCCACAGCTTCAGGTTCTCGTCGATGCCGATATCCAGCCCCAATTCAGCGACCAAGGGAAATCTCCTCTGCATGGCAGCGGCAATTTGCCGGGAAAGCTGCTCCAGCCTCTTCTCCAGCTCCTGAATGCCCTCCTCCTGCAATTCCTTGCTTTCCTTCATAGCTCCGGAAAACGTAAGTGAGCTGCCCCCGCGGCAGTGGTTGGTTACAATTTGATCCCGGACCGCCAGCTTCCCCATCACGCCCATATAACGCCAGGTCTTGCCCGGCCTGAGCAATAAAGTCCGGAAGTCGATGGGCCTGTCATCAATCCGGATCAGGGAAACTCCCTGCTGCACGATATATTCCTTCTGCCCGAGATATCCCTTGACTGTATGGTAGACCTGCGGGAGTTCCGCAACCGTACGGGTTTCGGTTGTCTGGATTTCCGTTTGCCCTTCCTCCAAAACCGATATTTTGACCACTCCTCTGCCTCCACCGCCACAGCTGGGCTTCACGAAAACAACAGGATAGCGGTTTAAAAAATCAAGCAGAGTCTCTTCCTTCAAGACTGCAGTGTCAGGCAAAAACTCCCGTAGAGCAGGGTCGCGGGCCAGCACTAGATGCTTTTGCCATTTGCTCCAAGGGTATTTCCGTGACAATAAACTCATGGATGCTGCCTCCATTTCAAGTGTGACCTACCGCCTGGTTCATAGTATGCGTTCACCTAACAGGTGGTATGGTCACCTGTCCCGTGGCCCCTGGGATGGATGACAGCATGCTTCATGTGCGCAAAAAACCGCAGATTATCCTGGCAGCCAATAGGCTTCAGGCATCTGCGGCGTAAAGGAGTTCTGTTATGCTACGATTTCCAGCTCCGGTCGGTCAGTTCTGAAATATGGCCCACACGAAGCTTGTCCAGCCATTCGCCCAAACCGCCGATAATGGTGGGACAGGCGTAAGGGTCCACGAAATTGGCAGTCCCAACCATCACGGCATCAGCACCGGCCATATAAAATTCGATAACGTCCTCCGCGCTCATAATGCCCCCCATGCCGATGATGGGTATGTTCACTGCCTGGCTTACCTGGTAGACCATCCGGATGGCCACAGGCTTAACTGCAGGGCCCGATAACCCTCCTGTTTTGTTGGCCAGTACCGGTTTGCCGGTTTTGAGATCGATGCGCATACCCAGAAGCGTATTGATCATGGTAATGCCGTCAGCCCCGGCCTGCTCTACGGCCTTGGCCATTTCCACAATGTCGGTTACATTGGGGGACAGCTTCACATACACAGGAACGGAGGAGGCCGCCTTCACCTTGCGGGTCAGCTCAGCGGCTGTTTCCGGAACGGTGCCGAAGGCAATGCCGCCGCACTTCACATTGGGGCAGGAAATGTTCAGCTCAACCGCCTTCACATTCGGAGCTCCGGAAATCTTCTGCGCCACCTCCACATATTCCTCGGTAGTGGAGCCTGCTACATTGGCAATAATCGGCAGGTCAAATTGCTCCAGCCACGCCAGCTCATTTCGCAGAATCCCGTCCACACCCGGATTTTGCAGGCCGATGGCATTCAGCATGCCCGCCGGTGTTTCCGCTACCCGGGGGGTAGGGTTGCCATAGCGTGGTTCCCCTGTAGCCGCCTTAATGGCGATGGAGCCCAACAGATTCAGATCGAAATAACCGGCGAATTCTTGCCCGAAGCCAAAGCAGCCGGATGCGGGAATGATCGGATTCTTCAGCTTCAACCCGGGCAGCTCTATGGACAGCCGGGGATCGTTTGCCGCTTCAAGATTGGCCATCACGCTCACAGGACCACCTCCCCGATAGGAAAGACAGGTCCGTCGCTGCAGATTTTATGATACTTCGTGCCGGTTTCGTCCCCCTGCACCTTGCAGACGCAGGCATAACATGCACCGATGCCGCAGCCCATACGCTCCTCCAGCGACAGAAAACCCTTGTGGTCCCGGTAGGCCGTATCCAGCGCCTTCAGCATGGGAGTTGGCCCGCAGGCATAAAGCACCTGAAAGGACAAGCCATGGCGGAGAATCACGTCTGTGACAAAGCCCTGTTCTCCGGCGCTTCCGTCTGCTGTCGCCAGATAGGTTTCGCCCAGTGCCTCGAACTCTTCCTTATAGAATACATCCGCCGCAGAGGCAAAGCCCAGTACATGAATGACCCGCACTCCTTTGGCCAGAAGCTGCTTGGACAGATAATAAAGCGGCGGCACGCCGATTCCGCCCCCTACCAGAAGGGCCGTATCGCCGGGGTTGGCCTCATCAACAGGAAACCCATGGCCCAATGGGCCTACAATATCAACAACCTGCCCGGTTTGTTTGGCGGCCAGTTGAAGTGTTCCTTTCCCTTCCGCTCTGTAAATCATGGTAAACCGGCCCTTCTCCACATCCGCCTCACAGATGCTAATTGGCCGCCGCAGGAGAGGATCATTGCCGATCTCCGCCTTCACGTGTACGAACCGCCCGGGCTCGGCCATATTCCGGGCCAGTCCGCCCTCCAGCACCAGCTCGTATACATGGCGCGCCAACTGCCGCTGGCTGACGACGCGCATCATTTCCTTGCCCATTGTCTCTTCCGCCTTCCCGTAGGCATATGCCCAAGATATCCTGAACATTATAGCACCTGCATACAAGGAGAGTCCATATAGAAGACGGCATTTTCCCAAGATTTAGACGCAGTTCCGCCACTCCTTCATTACAGACAGATTACAACGTGTTTACATTTTGCGACGGAGATTGACGCAGTTAGACCTTCGGATTCATACTATAAATATAGGTAACCAAAGTCCCGGTAGACCAGGTTATTCCAGACAGCTAAGGGAGGGAACTCATATGAGGGTCATGTCATCCGTTCACACAGCAAGAGGTATTGTAAGCGTTCCCATAAAGAAACGGAGCATCCTTGCCCGTCCCCGCTTCTGGCTGGCTCTCCTCCTGTCGCTGACGACTTCCGTGCTCGCTTTGACGGTTGCCTTTCATGCCTACATCGCCTGGCTCCTCGCCCGGCCGATCGTTGCACCACTCTCCTCCAATCCGCTTGAAGCCATCGGTGTCCCGTATGAAGAAGTTACCTTCCCCAGCATCAATCAGACCTCCAAGCTGGACGGTTGGTACCTGCCTGCGGAAGGAGCCACACGCACAGTAATCTTCTCACATGGCTACGGCGCCAACCGGGAGGAAAGCTGGGTGCCGATGTATGACTTGGCCAAGGCTGCCCATATGCAGAACTTCAATGTCCTGATGTTCGATTACGGCTTTGTCCACCCGGAGCAGGTCGCCACCGGCGGGGTTCAGGAAACCTTCGAGCTGTTGGGTGCCATTGATTTCATCAAGCAGAAGAACGCCAAGCAAATTTTCATCTGGGGCTTCTCCATGGGAGCCGGAACCGCATTGGGCGCCGCCCTGCAGAGCGAGGACATTACCGGCATGATCCTGGACAGTGCCTTCATCCTGTCACCCGATACGCTCTACCACAATATCCGGCAGCACGCCGATTTGCCCCGTTTCCCTTCCCTGTCCCTGATCCGGATGTTCTTCCCGGTGATGAACGGAGTGAATATGAACCAGATTCCCTACGAAAAAATCCTGCAAAACACCTATAAAATCCCTATGTTCATGATCCATGGCATGCTGGACGAAAAAGCGCCCTATGAGCAGGCACAAATCATTATGGATAATCAGACTGCCCAGCAGCCGCTATCCAAGCTTTGGCTTTTGCCCAAAGGACATCATGAGCTGATTTACAGCGTGAACAAACGCGAGTACCTGCAAAAGACCCTTTCCTTCCTGGAGCAGGTGTCCCGAACCCGTATCCCTCCGGTCAAAAAATAACAAAAATAAAAGCGTACAGCGGAAACTTCCGCCGTACGCTCTTTTTGTATTTGCTCTTTCAATGGGTTATTTTACGCGAAGGAGACCAAAATACCGCCCTTGCCTGCATAAGTGCCGATAACCGGCCCCATCTCTGCCACAATCACATCTTTAAAGGGGTAGCGCTTCAGGATCATTTCCATCACTTCATGTGCCCGTTCCTCACAATTGCTGTGGCCAATGGCAAGAACCTTCTTCTCGAAATCATGGCCGGCCTCGCCGATCCGGTCAATCATTTTCTTGATGGCGTTCTGGGTGCCGCGGACCTTTTCCAGCACCTCCAGAGTGCCTTCCTCACTGGCACACATCAGGAGTTTGATATTCAGAACGGAAGCAATGGCGCCGCGAACCCGGTCCAGCCTTCCGCCTTTAATCACATTCTCCAGGGTGTCCAGCACAAAATAGTTCTTAACCTCGGCGATGCTTCGCTTCATGGTCTGCATCAGATCATGCATGCTGTGCCCTTCCTTCGCCATACGCGCCGCCTTATAAACCAGAACACCTAAGCCTAGAGAAGCATTCTTGCTGTCCAACACCTCAATTGGGAGACGCTGGGGATGCTCCTCCTCCACCATCGTTTTGCCCATTACGGCGTGATGATAGGTGCTGCTAAGTCCCGAGGACAAGGCAATGCAAAGAATTTGCTCGTTGGCGTCCACGCTCATAAATTTGTTGAAGAAGGTACTTGGCGATGGACTGCAGGTTTTGGGAAGCACACTAGCGGAACCGAGTTTATTGTAAAAGAGCTCCAAATCCATGTCAGAGTCGAAATGCTCATCCTCAAAATGAACCGGCAAGGGGATCTGTACGATGCCCAATTGCTCCAGAATGCGTTTAGGCAAATCTGAGCTTCCGTCGGTAAAAATTCTAATGGCCATGTATTCACTCATTTCTACGAAAGATGCAAGGAATAGCTTTAGTATAACGGAAAATCGGTGAAAATAGAAGGAATTTGTCGAAATATACAGGAATACGGCAAATTAATCTCGGGATGCATAATAATAATGCTCCGCAGTTATCCCGCCTTCCCCAATGTCCATCATTCCGTAGGAATAGAGAGGCTGCCGGCGTTTATCCGTGGGTGAACCGGGATTGAACAAAAGAATGCCTGCTTTGTGCTCCAGATAAGGAATATGGGAATGACCAAAAACAATCGCCTGGACATTCTGCCCTTCAAATGCGTCAAAGGCACGGCGTTCTGTAGTTTTACCGTAACCGTCACCGTGAATGAGCCCTATGCGGATTCCCGCGGCCTCCACGATCTTTTTGTAACCGAAGTGGTTGATAATGTCCGTTCCGTCATTGTTTCCGGCTATCCCTTCAACCGGAGCAAGCTTCTCCAGCTCCTCCGCTACCCTGGGGGAAACCCAGTCTCCCGCATGGAGGATCAGGTCCACTCCCGACAATCCCTTCAGCAGTTCTCCCGGAAGCCGGATTTCCCTGCGGTCCGACAGGTGGGTATCCGAAACAATCCCGATCCTCAAACCATCACCCCATACATATGTGTTGTATATATAATTATGATAGATC
Source organism: Paenibacillus mesotrionivorans (assembly GCF_046098205.1). Taxonomy (NCBI): domain Bacteria; kingdom Bacillati; phylum Bacillota; class Bacilli; order Caryophanales; family Paenibacillaceae; genus Paenibacillus; species Paenibacillus mesotrionivorans. Next base: position 22,963 of record NZ_JBJURJ010000017.1, read on the forward strand.
CGACAGGCAATTTCAAGCTTCTGAAGATGGAGGCTCCGGCTGTCAAAAGACGGAAAAGCCCGTCCATCCCGGGACGGGCTTCATCAATCGATTTACAGCACCTTGCTGAGGAATTCACGGGTGCGGGGATGTTTGGGCTCTGCAAAAATCTCAGCAGGCAAACCCTCTTCGGCAATAGTTCCTTTATCCATAAAAATAAGCCGGCTTCCCACCTCTCGGGCAAAACCCATCTCGTGGGTTACCACTACCATCGTCATACCTTCGGCAGCCAAGCGCTTCATAACATCCAATACCTCACCGACCATTTCCGGGTCGAGGGCGGAGGTGGGTTCATCGAACAGAAGCACGTCAGGCTGCATAGCCAAGGCCCGGGCGATGGCAATCCGCTGCTTCTGGCCGCCGGAGAGCTGGGCCGGGTAGCTGTTGGCCTTATCCTCCAGGCCGACAGTCTTAAGCAGCTCCATGGCCAGCTTATCCGCATCCTGCTGGTTCATCCCCTTCAGCTTCCGCGGGGCCATGGTAATATTCTTCAGAACAGTCAGATGCGGGAACAAATTGAACTGCTGAAACACCATCCCCATCTTCCGCCGGAGGACATTGATATCTGTCTTCCTGTCGGTTATATTCACGCCTTCAAAAATAACCTCGCCGCTGGACGGCATCTCCAGGAGATTCAGGCAGCGCAAAAAGGTACTTTTGCCCGAGCCTGAAGGGCCGATGACCACCACAACCTCGCCTTTGGCAATATGGATGTTTACATCATTGAGCACATGGTTCTTGCCGAAGCTTTTGTGCAGCTGATTAACCTTAATCATTGGGCGGACATCCTCCTTTCAACCAGACTGAGGATCTTGGAGAGCGGGAAGGTCAAGGTAAAGTAGATAACGGCGGCTACCAGAAGAGGCTCCATGGAAAGATAAGTGGCGCCGCGGATCAGGTTGGCGCTGTACATAAGCTCGGCCATACCGATAACCATGACCTGGGACGATTCCTTGATAATCACGACAAACTCATTGCCGAGAGCCGGCAGAATGTTACGGATGGCCTGCGGCAAGATAATATGGGTCATAGCCATTCGCTTGGGCATCCCCAAGGAACGGGCTGCTTCCATCTGACCCTTGTCCACCGCTTGAATGCCCGCACGGAAAATCTCCGCCACATAAGCGGCGCTGTTGATGGTTAATGCAATGACACAATATGCAAAATCCGGCAGGGCCAGAGCATCGCCCGGAAGGCCTGCCTTAACCAAAAGCCATTCCACACCGTTGGGAAGGCTGTAATATACGATAAGCAGCTGCACCAGAAGCGGGGTGCCGCGGATGATTTCGATGTAAGCGGATGCCAAAAAACGGACAAACCGGTTGGCGGACAAACGCATCAGGGCTATAAACATCCCCAGGATACCGCCGCAAATAACGGTGAAAAAGGCCAGCTTAATAGTGGTCCAGGCACCTGTCAGATAATAGCTTCCATATTCGTTCATAAAAGAAAAATCCATTGCCAAAAATGCAGTGTTCATCTTATCCCTCCATATCCTCCCTGGTGGCATGCCGAAGGGGAAAACAGCGGAACAACAGCCGCCGTTTTCCCCCGTTGCCATGCAATTGCATTATTTCTCAGACAATTGGAAAGCTTCATCCACCAGTTTGTCAATGGTCTTGTCCTTGATCATCTTGTCAAGGGACTTGTTGATTTCGGCAGTCAGGGTGTCGTTGCCCTTCTTGATGGCAATGGCGGAGCCGGCTTCCTCAGCCTTGGGCTTCACGCTGCTGATAACCAGATCCTTGTTCTTATTAACATAGCCGTTGGCTACAGGAGATTCCATAATGATGGCATCAATCTTTTTGTTCTTCAATTCCAGTGCCAGATCGGTAATCTTGGCGATGGACTTGATCTTCGCGCCTTGCAGCTGCTCCTTGGCGATATCTTCTTGGATGGAAGCGGTTTGTACACCGACGGAAACCTTCTTCAGATCATCCATGGACTTGAACTTGTCCTTGTCGTCTGCACGGATCATGATTACCTGTTGAGCGGTGTAGTAGATCTTGGAGAAGTCAACACTCTTCAAACGTTCTTCATTAGGAGTCATGCCGGAAATAACGAAGTCAACCTTGCCGGCGTTCAGTGCAGGCAGCAGACCGTCAAAACCGATATCCTTGATCTCCAGCTTCACACCCAGATCCTTTGCGATGGCTTTGGCGATTTCTACATCGAAGCCCACGATGGTGTCCTTGCCGTCGATGTTCTTGTGGAACTCATAAGGAGCGTAATCAGCGCTGGTGCCCATGATGATGGTCCCGGCTTTTTTGATGTCGGCAAGCTTGTCGGCTGCACCTGCCGCCGGGGATGCCGGGGCAGTGGAAGCGGCTGTGGTAGCGGCTGCCGGAGTGGAAGCCCCTTGGGTTTTGTCTGATTCCTTGTTTTTCTCGCCGCAGGCGGCCAGCATGGTCAGCATCATAACCGCCGCCAGGAGAATTGTCAATTTCTTCATTTCGATATGCACCTCTTCTGTATATTCATTCATAACGCGACTTGTATAGTATAAGAGGTATTAGAAGAATTGACAACCGGTTAAACGTGACACTTTTATGGAAATCGCCTATTCCGGCGGCTCGAGGACAATCCTGCCTTCCTCTACCGAAACCCTTACCTTGTTTCCGGCTGTGCTGCTTAACCCCAGCGACTCCAGATACCCGGAGGGGATTTGCAGCCTTCCCGCCTTATCCAGAACAGCATATTCCACATGGGATTCCTCTTCTGCCGCATCCCCAGCCTCCAGCTCCTCCAGCTCCTCGGAGTAGGATTTGCGCCGGAGGATCTCCGATGAGGTTTTTCCGTCGCGGATGGCCACCACCCGGTCAACCTTACGGGCCAACAGCGGGTCATGGGTGACGATGACAACAGTCAACCCCAGGTCGCGGTTTAATTGCCGGAACAGATCCAGGATTTGGGTGGTCATCTTCGAGTCCACCGAACCGGTTGGCTCATCAGCCAGCAATAGCCGGGGATCATTCGCCAAGGCAATTGCGATGGCAACTCTCTGCTGCTCACCGCCAGACAGCTGCTGGAGACGGTTGTGCTTTCGGTCTGCCAGCCCCACTGCCTCAAGCAGCATTAATGCCTTCTCCCGTCTCCGCCTGCCGCGGAGAAGCATAGGCAGCTCCACATTCTCCAGAGCGGTCAGATACGGAACCAGATTGCGCGCATTATTCTGCCAGACAAAACCCACCGTTTCCCGCTTGTAACGGACCAGCTCCCGCTCTGTGAGCTGCAGGAGATCCGTTCCGTCCACAACAAGCTTGCCTGCGGATGGACGGTCCAGCCCGCCCAACATATTCAGCAGAGTGGATTTGCCGCTGCCGCTGTTGCCGATAATGGCCATCAGCTCTCCCTCCGCCACATGCAAATCCAGACCCTGGAGAGCGATGACCTCCAGCTCCGCCGCCTTGTATATTTTAACCAGATTGTCGCAATGAATCATGTTGTTCAGTCCTCCCCCAATTTAACGGCCTGATGAATCCGGAGACGGGAGAGCATAAATCCCAGAACAGCCAAACCAAAGGCGACCATGGCCGACACCACCGCGTACAGCCTCAATTCATCAATCGCCCTGAAAATCACCTGGAACGGCAGCGCCTGATCGGAGAAGTTAAAGGAGAGCTGGAAGAATGGCACGAACAGCTTGCCTGTTACCGCACCGGTAAAACCGCCGATCAAAACTGCCGCCCCGGAGGTCAGCAAAAGCTCCAAGGCAATCATGCCTACCAATTGGGGAAGGGTGATGCCCATCGCCCTGTATATGCCGTATTGCAGGGTTCTGCCAGAGAAGGACAGGAGCCAGTACAGCAGGAAGCCGATCAGGCATACTCCCGCAGAAATCATAAAGCCCAAGGTCATTGCTCCATTTAAGGCTAGCCGGAATGGATCCTTTCTGGAGTCGCTCACATCCTGTGCGGTGTTGACCACAGAAACCAAAGGTATCTTTTTCTCCTCGATACTCTTATAAATCTCCTGCAGGGATGCCTCCGGCTTCAGCTTCAGCCACACGTTGTACGGCTCCATGGCAAGGGAACTTTCCAAGTAGGATAGATTCCCCACCACCAGCTTGGGTTTTACCGGCTTATTCACGTTTCCTGCCTGCGGTGTCTGGGTTTGGCCTGCGGCTTGCCGGGGGTTTGGATTCCAGGTTGGCCAATAGTCCACAACTCCGTATACCTGGACGGTAGCATAGGCCGTTCCGTCCCACCGGATGGACAGGCTGTCTCCCGGCCGCACCTTGAATTCGTCGGCGACGGAGCGGGAAATGAGAACTGCCGCCGGATCCTGTGCAATCAGATTCAGATAATCGTAAAAGTGATGGTCCATCAACCGGTCCCTCATCCAGGACGTCCGGCCGAAGTCATCGGTTTCGATGCCCATTATGGTCACTTCGGCATTGGAGGATTTTTCGACCAGATCTCCTTTCCGGCTGAATACCCTGGCAATACCTTCGATACCAGGAAGCTCCGTGAAGGGAATAAATGGCGGCTCGCTGTACTGGACCCGCTTTGAGGTATTTACTTCAACGGATTTTTCTTCTCCATCGGATTGGGGCGGCGCATCATTCTCCCATTTGGCCATCAGCACCAGGTCGGCTCCGTTCCTGTAACGGATCTGATCCTCCGCATTCTGGTTGATGGTCCGTGCGGCACTGGCCCCGAACAAGCCGGTCGCCATAGTCATGGCCAGAAACAGCATAATAAACTGGTAGCCTGTTGCAGAGCGTCCCACCTGGATCAAGGCGGAATATGCCGGCGGCGACCACCACTTGCGCCCGATCCGGTACAGCAGCCGAATGGCCAACGGATATACACGAAGCAAGAGCAGGCTGAAGCCAAGGATAAAAATCGCAGGAACCGCAAACAACAGCGGATCTACCTTGAAGTCCATGGAATTTAAACCAAGAGCCTGCAAATCGGCAGTTCTTCTGCGGAAGGAAAAGATCCCGTAAGCGGAAATGCCCAGCAGAATAGCATCCAACCCGAATTTATGGGCCAAGCTGAGAGTCCTCACCCGGGCCAATTGAACCTTATGGCTGACAATGGTGGACCGTGTGGCCAAAAATACCGGCACCAGCAGCATCAGCACCGAGCAAACCGCAGCAATGCCCGCGTACCGGTACGCTTCGGCAGTCAGCACAGCCTCCAGCTTGGCCCGCTGGACAAACTCCAGGAACCCGTTGGACGCCCCCAGGGCTTTGGCAATAAACAATCCCAGGAATGGACCGATTCCCATGGCGACCGCCCCTAATAGCACTGCCTCCGCTGCATAAACACCCATAAGCTGTATTCGCCCCGCCCCGCGGCTGCGGAGAACGGCGATCTCATTCTTTTGACGTCCTACCGTCAAATTAGCCACCAGCAGCAGATAGAAGCCCAGCATGATCAAAACCGGTACATTCAAGGACCAGAGCATCAGGCGCAGCTTGCTTTCCTTGCCGCTGTAGGTCTTCAAAACCGGTTCGGCAGCCATGGACACATAGCTGGTTCCGAAGGTGCCGGACAAGAACTTGGAATGGTTGACTCTGATCTCTAAAGGAGCCTCTGTATGCTTAATCGTCAGCCCCGCGTAATCCAGATTGGCCCGCCAGATCAGAAACTGCACCCTCATAACGCCTTCTTGGGTAAATTTCTCCTCGAACAGCTCATAGGGAATGAGAAAATGCTGTTCAAAGGTATTCTCCTGAAAATTCCAGTACAGCCCCTGATCATCCTTATAACGGATTACGCCTACAGGCAGTACCCGAACCTCGCCTTTTATACTTTGGTCCCGGAACACAAATTCTGTACCAAGCACCATTTTTAAGCCGATCAATGCATCCTCCGTCACCAGCGCCTCATAAACCCCATCCTTTATTTCTTTGGAAGGAAGACGCCCATCCACCAGTTCGATGTAGCTTTCCAAACCGGACAAGGCTGCAATGGAGGCCAGACGCTTGACATTGGGGTCGGCTTTTCGCGGATCTGCCGGGGTAACAGGCAGGGAAAGTGTTTCCCGCTGGATGGCGTAGGTTTGAACCGGCATTCCCAGCTTGGCCAGCACCTGTTCCTCCATGTAGCGGTCCGCTTCCTTCACCAGTTTAGCCTGATCCTCAGGCCGGTAATTCAATATTGTAGCCGAAGAGGAATACGCTCCCGGATAGATACGGTTTACGGTCTGGGAAGCCTCCAGATCCTTCAGAAGCATCCGCTGCAGGATGGAACCGGTATAGATGGGCATCGAGCTGGCCAACCCTACCGTGATGATAAGGCCTGTCAACAGGCTCAGCTCCAGCCAGCGGTTTTTGGCCATTTTGCGCATTAACATAATGAACAGCGCCACAGGGCACCTCCTTTTGTCCCCGATTACCATCAATTACTGATGATGACTTTTTGCCCTTCCTTTAGCCCCTGCCGGATTTCCACATCCGTTTGGGTCACAATGCCCTGCTCCACATCCGCTTCCTTGCGGCTCTGGCCATCCAGAATCTGGACATAGTTCCGCCCTCCGTAAGAGCGCAAAGCGCCTCTCGGAATCACCAGAACATTCTCCCTCATCTCTTGGGTCAATGTGAAGTAAACGCTGCTTCCCAAGGACGCATCCTCGGGGGGATTCAGGATAGAGAAGTAGATGGACTTGGCGTTTTTCTCCTGAAGCGCCTTATTCCCGGCGGCTGCATTGCCTACAAGCGCTGTGGAGGGCGTCTGCAGCACGGTGCCCTTATATTCCTTTTCCCTGTAGTTAAAGGAGACCTCCATGCCTACCTCCACTCCGGCCAGGTCATTGCCGCTGCTGGATTCATAGACCAGATTCACCTTCTTGGGGTTGGAAATGCCCACAACCGTGCTGTAAGCCTGGACGGAATCCCCTGCTTGAAGCGGGGATAGAAAAGTAACGATGCCTCCTATGGTTGAAACCAGTGTCGTACGCTTCAGCTGCTCCTCCAGACTGTTCAGCTGCAGTTGGGCGCTTTCCAGGTCAATGGCTTTCAACCGGAAGGCCCTCTCATTCCCTGGCTGCTCTTCGATTGTCTGCTCAAGGAGAATGCGTGCCTTTTCCACTGTAAGGCGCTGCTGCTGGAGTTTAATCTCCAGATCACCAGCTTCGATTTTGGCAACCGGGTCACCGGCTTTCACCGTATCCCCCAGATTCACCAGCAGCTCCTTCAGCCGCCCGCCGGATTCCTTGAAGGAGAGCTCCTGACGTTCTGCAGGGGTAAAGACAGCGCTTCCCTTCAGCTGCCGGGCGATGGAGGCACGCTTCACCTCATACAGCTCCATATTCTGCTGCACCGGCTTGACCAGAGGCGGCTTCAACGCCTCCTCCTCCTTGGGCAGGAGGGAGCAGCCGGAGGTGAAAACCGTAATACTCGCTGCAGCCAATAGCGCTGTTACGGAAAGCCGGAGGCTGTGCGGGGCCTTGCAATAATCAGCAGGGCGGATTTGCGGGCGGTTACCTTTGATCAACAATTTGTCCATCCTCCAATGTGTAAACGTGATCGACAATCTCCATAATGGCGGGATCGTGAGTGGTCATGACGATGGTCATATTCTCCTGCGCCACCAGATCCTTAAACACCTTTATGACCTGAAGGCCCATGCGGGAATCCAGCTCAGCGGTGGGTTCGTCGGCCAGCAGCAGCACAGGGCGGTGGGCGATGGCTCTGGCAATGGCCACCCGCTGCTGCTCACCGCCGGATAATTCGAAGGGACGGTGTCCCATACGGGGAGTCAAACCCACAAAAGACAGCACCTCCTCCGCCCGCTGCCGGCGCATGGAGGACGGCATGCCGGAGATACGCAGCCCAAACTCCACATTTTCGTATGCAGACATCAGGGGAACCAGGGCGAAGGATTGGAAAATCAGTCCCAATCTGGTGCGCCGAAGCAAAGTCCGGGCTTTGTCGGAGAGCCCTGTAATTTCTGTTCCTTCCAGGTAAATAGAGCCCTCCGAGGGTTTGTCCAACGCTCCCAGAAGATTGATCAAGGTGGTTTTGCCGGAGCCGGAGCGCCCCTTCAGCGCTACCAGACGCCCGTGGGGCACGGACAGGCTTGCCCCTTTCAGGGCATGAACGGCCGCAGCGCCGCTCCCGAAGGTGCGGGTTACGCCGAAGGCCTGCAGTACAGGCTCCCGGGCGACAGCGCTTACGTTTAGATCAGGCAGGGCCATGATGATTCCTCCTGCTGGATGATGTAGTAGGGTAATGGCTCATCCGTGAGCATTCCCGGATGGCCTCTTCAATGTAACCTGTTGCCGGAAAAATAAAAAGACACCCTTGTCGGAAAAAGGTGTCTTTTTGTTGGGTTCTTGAAATGGACGGCTTGTCGATTATGATTATCCAGCAATAACGGAACCGTTTTTCCGTTAAACCTGCTGCTTAGCCCTTATTAGCAGTAATAGCGGAAGAGGATTTCCGATATTACGTCAAATTGGAGGTTGTTTAAAGGGGCAGGAGTACTTAATGGAAATTCTCTTCCGCTAATTTGGATTTTTCCCCTCGCAAAACGGATTAGCGGAAAATGAATTCCGTTACGTTATCCTGCTGCAGGGTCAGATGCCCCTTGTTGGATTTCCACTACCTATTCTCCCCATGTTACTGAAACTTCTTCGGTGTGAATCCGGTCATCCGCTTAAAAGCCTTGGTGAAGATTTTGGAGTCGCTGTAGCCTGCCGCTGCCGCCACCTCGTACACCTTCATGCGGCCTTCCTTCAGCATTTCCTTGGCAGCCTCCATCCGGATCCGGGCCAGAGCCTCGCTCAGGGTTTCTCCGGTTTCCCGGCTGTACAGCTCACTGAGATAGCTCCGGTTCAGCTTCACATGCTCCGCAATCTCCGCTGTGCTGATATTGCGGGAGTAGTTCTCCTGCATGAATTGCCGGGCCATCCGCACGAAGGGATTGGCGGAGGCCTGACCACAGACGCTGCCTGCCGCCGGGTGGCAGAGCAGTTCTTCCACTGCCTGCCCCAGCCAGGCGGACAGCGCTTGGGCACTGGGTGCGGCGGAGGCGGCCGCCATCAGCTCGGCCCGGCGCCGGGAATAGTCTCCTGCAGCACCCGGGTGTGAGCTGTGCTGGCGGACGGCGTCCTCCGCCATGACCACGAGCTCCGCCGCAAAGGCCAGGAGCTCCCCTGCCGGCGGACGCGCCGCCAGCACGTGGGCCGCCACCCGCTCCAGCTGGTGGCGTACCCCGGCGGCGTTGCCGCCGGCCAAGGCGCGCAGAAGATCGTTGCGCGCCTCATAGGGCAGGGGGGCCACCGCAGCGGCCCCCGCACCAACCGGTGCTGGCGGAGGCTCCGCCTCCTCCGCCAGCACGGTTACCGGGCCCGGCGTACGCGGGCCCGCAGCGCCTGCGCCGGGGCGGAGCTCCCCGGCGTAGAAGTGCCGGTGCAGCCGCTGCTCATGCCAGCTGGCCAAGTGCTTCAGCTCCGTGAGTCCGGCAGCCGCCGGACCTGAGCTGACCACTGCCCGGCAGCCGGCCTCCAGGGCTGCCCGCAGCCGCTTCGCCAGTGCCTCCGCACACGCAGCCCGCCGGACATGCTGCTCCTGCCGGGAGGCGCTGCGCTGCAGGCCATAAAGCACCAGCTGCTGCTGCTCCCGCAGGCGCAAAACCGCTACACAGCCCGTCTCTACCGCTGCGTTCTCAACGACAGCCGAAGCTGTTTCGTTGGCGGGATACAGCTTCACCATCACAACCGCCAACTGCCCTCCGTCCCCGAACAACTCCCGCTCCAGCTCCGGTTCAGCCGCTCCCCCTGCCAAAAAGGCTCCTGCCCGGCGGGATAAACGCATCAGCTTGGTTTCTTCATTTTCCCGCTGCCAACGAAGCAGCCGCTCCTGCTCCTGCCGGCTTAGTAACAGCGACCTCCGCATATGCCCCAGCACCTCCAGGAGCTGCTCCGGTTCCATAGTAGGCTTCAGAAGATAATCCGCCGCCCCCAGCTTCATGGCCTCCTTCACGCAGGCGAAGTCATCCAGACAGCTCAACACCAGAATACCCACGCTGGTTTGGGCCTCGCGGATGCGCCGGATCAGCTCCAGCCCGTCCATCCGGGGCATCAGCAGATCCGTCACCACCAGATCCACCGGATGGTCCGCCATATAGGCCAGTGCTTCCTCGCCGTCTCCGGCCTCCCCCGCCAGCCGGAAGCCATGAAGCTCCCATTCGACCAATGTGCGCAGCCCCTGGCGGATAACCGGCTCATCATCCACAACCAATACATTCATGATGCTTCCTCCTCATTCCGGTGTACAGGCAGGCAGAGGCGCACCGAGGTACCCTCCATGGGTTTGGCGACAATACTCATGGCATAATCCGGCCCGTAATACAGCCGGATTTTGTCCCGGATATGGCGGAGACCGATTCCGCTCATCCGCTCCCTCAGCATACCGGCAGATGCTGCTCCGGGACGGCGTTCCATATGATGGATAGCATCACTGCTGACAGAACGGCACACCTCGTCCTCCATCCCGATGCCGTTATCCGCTACCTGACAAAACAGCAGCCCACGCTCCACCCAAATCCTGACCTGGATAACCCCCGCTCTGCGCAACGGCTCAATACCGTGAATGACTGCGTTCTCCACCAGAGGCTGCAGCAGGAGCCGGGGAAGCAGACACTGATCCGCCGACGGGTCAATCTCCACCTCCAGCCGGATATTTTCCCCGTACCGGAACGCTTGGATTGCCATATAGTCCGTGATCAGCCCCGCTTCTTCCCCTACAGTAATAAAATCTCCTTTTTTGCCCAGGCTGGCCTGCAAAAGCCGGACCAATGCGCTGACTGCTTCGCTGATTTGCGGCGTTTTGTGGAGCTTTGCCACCCATTTGATGGTGTTCAGCGTATTGTAGAGAAAATGGGGATTAAGCTGGTACTGCAGCGCTTCCATTTCTGCTTCCTTCTTCAGTGCCTCCTCCCGTTTGACCTGGCGGATTAAATCCTCCAGCCGGTTCAGCATCTGGTTATAGCTTTCTCCCAGCTCATTCATTTCCTGGCTGCCGCGGGAGGTCCAATATGCCTTCAAATCCCCCTTCTCCGTCCGTTTCATCAAGGATTGCAGCTCCCGAAAAGGCCGAGCAACCCATCTGGACAAGCAGAAGGAAACCGCTGCCGCCAAAATAAGAACCACTGCTCCGGCTAAAGCCGCCCATCTGATCAACGGCCCGGAAACAGCCTGCAAGCGGGTTTCGTCCATAACCATCCGGGATGTCCAGTCTAAATCCCTGTAACGGAAATGCAAAAGAGATACCTCATGACTTCCGGCCGCCTCTATAGTCTGGCTTGCCAATCCATCAGAGGCATACAACACCTCTCCCGCTCCATCCTCCAGGGAATAACCGGCATACCCGGAAGCATCGGAGTCCGCTCCGGCAATCTTCTCCAAACTTGCAGTCACCGTAATGGAGCCGGTAGGCACTACGGAAGCCAAGCCGTTTACCGGTAGGAGATACTGCAGCTTTCCCCTCGCCGCCGGAACGGAAAAGGGTTCTCGGAGCACACGGAACATCCCTTGCGTCTCTCCACCGCTCCTGTCCGAAGTACCACTGCTTCCGTCTACAGCTTGACCGCTCCCGGCCGGAGATATTACCGCTGCACTTCCTCCGGCACCTCCGCGTCCATAGCAAAAAATGCGGCCTGCCTGTTCCTGACGGACGCAAATTTCCTCCGCCGCTTCCGTACGCTCCAGCTCCCGCCTTAAAGCAAGCGACATATAGTCCTGGTAGTCCTTTGCCTCCTGCGGGGTTTTGACATGAGCCGGATCCAAAAAACGCTGAACCGCATAATCCGCCGCAAGGGCATGGGCCGATTGCTCCATTTCATCCAAGCGGTTGCGGGTTTCCTGCAAAATCCGGTTATGGTCCCGGGCAAAAGGTTCGGAGAGTGCCCCCTCTGTCAGATGGGATGCTTTTACAACAGTAAACAACAGCGCAGCAATAAGGGGCACCACCCCCAGCAAAAGCAGCCCGCCAAACAGGCGGATGAGCAGGCTTTGCGAAGTCAGCTTCGTGCGGTGCATGAGAGACACCTCCTTCCGGGAATAACCTGGTCCTGGACATTCACAATTCTATTTGGTACTATACCGAATTCTGCCCATTTGCGCCAGACCTTTCCTCACACTGGCCACATGCAAACAACCCCCTGTCCGTTTGGCGGAAAGGGGGTTGTTTGGATTAACGGAGCGGAAGCTCACTGCCGGACAATACCGCCGGGCTGATGATGGAAACCTCTACCCGCCGGTTTTGGGAGCGTCCTTCCGGCGTATCGTTGCTGGCGATGGGCTTGAATTCGCCGAAGCCGGTAGAACTAAACCGCTGCTGATTCACTTTGGTGTTACGGAACAGCTCCTTCATAAAGCTTAGGGACCGGGCCGTGCTCAAATCCCAGTTGGAGCTGTAGGTTTTGGTGGTGATGGGTACATTATCCGTATGGCCGGAGACCGTTACCTGGTAATCCGGGTAATTGGTCAAAATATTGGAGATGGCGTCGGCCAGCTGTTTCGCCTCCGGCTTCACGTCTGCACTTCCCGAAGCAAACAGCGCCTGGTCGCGGATGGTAATCATCACATAGTGGGATCCCAGGGTGGTGTCCAACTGAGTGCTGAGACTATTTTGAGATATGTAGGAGTCCAGCTGCTGCTTCATTTCGTTGAGGCTCTTCTGTTCCTTCAGGGCTTCCTCCGCTTTGGCCGCTTCTTCGGCCTGCTTTTGGGCATCCTGGCTGCTGCTGTCACTTCCAGCGGCACTCTCTTCCGTGGACCGGTCAGGGTTTTTGAAGGGACCGGAGGTGTCCTCATTGGTGGTGTTCTTGGACTCGGCATCCGCATTGCGCGAAGGCTGAACCACTCCGAAGAATTCCAAGAATCCCTTGCCGCCGTTAAAAGCACCCGACATGGATTTGGCCAGCTGGTCCAGCTTCTTCTGATCGGTCTGGGATGTGGCGAACAACACGATGAACAAAGCGAGAAGCAGGGTCATAAGATCGGCATAAGGGATTAGCCAAGACTCGTCCGCATGCTCCTCATGCTCCTCATGCCTTTGCTTCTTTGCCAATGGCTGCTACCTCCCCTTTGGCGGATTCCCTGGCATCCAGATCACGACTGCCGGACGGCAGGAAAACCAGCAGCTTCTGACGGATGGAGTTGGCAGAGCCTCCCAAACCGAAGGTAATCAGGCCTTCCACCATCATCAGCTTGATCTCCACTTCCTTCTTGGACATCCGCTTCAGCTTATTGGCAATGGGATGCCACAGTACATATCCGGAGAAAATACCGAAGAGGGTTGCGACAAAAGCAGCCGCAACCGAGTGCCCCAGCTTGTCGATGTCCTTCAGATTTCCGAGTGCGGCAATCAGGCCCACAACGGCGCCCAAAACACCCAGAGTGGGCGCATACATGCCCGCTTGGGAAAACAGCTGAGCCCCCACCTTGTGGCGGTCTTCCATGGCATGAATATCCTCTAGCATGACATCGCGGACAAATTCGCTGTCGCTGCCGTCAATCAACATTTTCATGCCATTTTTGAGGAAAGGGTCCTCTACAGTTTCAGCTGTTGCTTCCAAAGCAAGAAGTCCTTCGCGGCGGGCGATAGTGCCCCATTCGACAAACTTCACAATCAGCTCTTCTTTTTCCATGAGCTTGGGCTGCGTGAAGATCAGCTTGAACAGTCCGGGCAGCTTCTTCACGTCCGACATGGGAAAGGCCATTGCTACCGCAGCGAAGGTTCCCAGGAAGATAATCAGCAGCGCGGCAGGATTCCAAAGCGCTACAGGACTTACCCCTTTCAGAACCATCCCGACCCCGATACCGATTACGGCGGAGACCAATCCCAAAAGCGTTGACTTTTCCATCGTTCCAACTCCCAGCATGTATTCTTTGTCTTTTCTGTATATCGGAAAAAACGGTACAAATGTTGAGACTAAAAAGAGAAAATCACGATTTATGTCGAATCCATTGTAACGGCGGCGTATCTATAGTATCATATTTAGAATCTCATTTTTCTAAAAAAATGAGAAGAATTTGTTCAAACAGGAGGCGTTGTTTCGAATGAACGTGCATGAGGCCATTTCACAGCACTCCCGTCAACAGCATGAGCATCTGCAGGAGTTTGAGCAGTTGGACCATCTGAGGGAAGAGCTGATCCAGGAAGCGGTTGAGTTATGTCTGAAAGGAGAAGCATTCTCCACGGAAGCAATCAACCAGGTTACGGCACGTATTATCGAGCATGCCAAAAACGGCATTTCACCGCTCCGCCAGTTTGTCAACGAAGATATGGTCAGAGATTATGTCGAACAACTGAAGAGGGAGAAGCAATAGCTCCCCCCTCATCACATGTAAGCCCCGCAGATGCCAGGTTGGCCTGCGGGGCTTTGTTTGATGTTATTTCGATCAATCCGAGGATGCTGTCCTATCTGTCCCCATCCAGGAGATTGCCCAGTCCGCCCAGTATGCTGCCTTCCTCCTTGCGTCCTGCCGCTCCTGCTCCGGAAATCACACGGTCCGCCAGTCTGCTGAAGGGCAAGGATTGCACCCATACCTTGCCGGGGCCGCGCAGGGTGGCAAAGAACAGCCCTTCCCCGCCGAATACGGCAGATTTAATCCCTTTTACGAATTCGATATCGTATTGGACATCCCGTGTCATGGCCACCAGACAGCCGGTATCCAGCCGGATCAGCTCGCCTGGCTGAAGGATTTTCTCAACCACCATTCCCCCGGCATGAACGAATGCCAGACCATCACCCTCCACCTTCTGCATGATGAAGCCTTCTCCGCCGAAGAAACCCGTTCCCAGCTTCCGCTGGAACTCGATGCCCACAGACACCCCTTTGGCCGCACACAGGAAGGAATCCTTCTGACAGATGATTTTGCCCCCCAGCTCACTCAGGTCCAACGGAATGATCTTGCCCGGGTAGGGTGAAGCGAAGGAAACCTGCTTCTTGCCGTAAGCGGCATTGGTGAATACCGTCATAAACAGGCTTTCCCCGGTCAATAGCCGCTTGCCGGCCCCCATCAGCTTCCCCATAAAGCCGCGCTGCTCGCTGGACCCGTCCCCGAAGATGGTCTGCATCTGGATGCCGTCATCCATCATCATGAAGCTGCCCGCCTCCGCAACCACACTTTCCTGGGGATCCAATTCAATTTGGACAAATTGCATTTCACTGCCGATAATCTGATAATCGATTTCGTGGGCGTTCATGGCAAACCTCCTTTTGGGGTAAAAAAGACAGCCCTTCCGCTATGTCATAATGGATTGTCTAATCCGTGAAGCCAGCAGGGTGACGGCGATTTCATTCTCGCCGCCTTCGGGCACAATCAGATCGGCATAACGCTTGGAGGGTTCAATAAAGGCCTCATGCATGGGCTTGACTGTGTTCAGATATTGGGCATATACAGAATCGAAGCTCCTTCCCCGCTCCCGCATATCCCGGTTGATCCGGCGCAGTACCCGCACATCCGCATCCGTATCCACAAACACCTTGATGTCCATTTCCTTGCGGAGCAGCTCATCGGCCAACACCAGAATGCCTTCCAGCACCACAACCGGCGTCGGTGCAAGCGGAATGCTCTCCTCCGTACGGATATGCTCAGAGAAGGAATAAACCGGAACTTGGATGCGCCTTCCCTGGCGCAGCTCCTGCAGATGTTCAATTAACAGTTCATTGTCAAAGGAGTTGGGATGGTCGTAATTGACCTGAGCCCGTTCCTCCTTTGTCAGATGCGGCTGGTGTTTGTAATAAGAATCCTGTGATAGTAGTGCTACGTGCTCTGTGCCGATCCGTTTCAGAATGCGACGGGCTACGGTGGTTTTTCCGGAGCCTGTGCCTCCTGCAATGCCGATGACTAGCATGACTGGCCTCCTCAGAATACAATATCCTTCTCTCGTTGTGTGAGCTTGCGTGCGGCGATATCCAGGACTATCTTGCCTCCGGAAATCCCCCAGATCCGGCTGGCGTAGCGCTCCGCGTGCTCCAGGCTGCTGATGGCGCAGATCACGGTAACCTGATCCCGCTTGCAAACATTCCGCAAATCCTCCATAACCCGGTTTTGGGCCTCCGGCTGAAGCCCCTTCAGCGGCTCATCGGCAAAAATCACCTTGGCTCCTTTAATCAAAGCCTTGGCGATCCCAACCCGCTGTTTTTCCCCGCCGGACAGCTTGGATACAGGCTCACGGGCTTTATCCAACAGCCCCACCTTCTCCAGGAAATCCATGGCGTAGACATGCTCGTCTTGAGACTCCTTGCGAAACACCCGTCTAACCAGGGACATATGCTGGTAACGGCTGTCCAACACATTTTTCAAAGCGTTCTTGGACGGATTCACATCGGGATTTTCCGTAAGAAAGCCCCATTCCTGCCGGAGCGAGTAGGCCTGGAAGGGGTTTAGTCCGCTAATGTCGCGGCTGTTATAGATGTATTGGCCCTGATCCCACTTTTCCCTCAGGGACAGGCAGTTCAGGAGTGTCGTTTTGCCGCTTCCGCTGGCCCCGATCACCGCGATAAATTCGCCGTCATCCACCTGAAAGCTCACCTTATTCAAAATTTCCGTGCCGTCTTTCCACTTCTTCGAAAGATTGCGAACGGTAAGCATGTGCGGTTTTTCCACCTTTCTGTCGGTAACTTGCCTCTCCTTAATGTCTTCCCCAAATTATAACACAATTCAAAACCTTCCCCAAAAGCAGCCCTTACGGATTCGCCGTCACCCGGCCATCCCCGGTAATCGGGATTTTGTCGCCCAGGTCCGGCGGTTCAGGCTTCCAGATGCGGGACAGGTAGAAGTCCTTATTGCGGGCCAGGACCTCCCGCAGCCTGTATTTGTCCATATCCCGGTAGGAGCGTTTATCCGCGGCCACCCCATAAGCATCCAAACCCAAGCTTTTGCCCACAAAAACGGCTCTGCTCAGATGATACTGCTGGGTCACGATAATCACCCGGTCCACATCAAACACAGCCTTGGCCCGGTACATGCTTTCGTAGGTAGAAAAACCCGCATGATCCATAAAAATGGCGGAGGCGGGAACCTTCCGGTCCGTCAGGTACCGCTTCATAGTCCCCACTTCATCATAATCCACGCTGCCATGGTCACCGCTGACCAGTATCCGCTTGGCTTTTTTATTGCGGTACAGCTCCAGCGCCGTATCCAGACGGTCCTTCAAGATATCCGACACCTGACCGTTGCCGAAAACGGACGCCCCCAGAACCAGAATGGCTGTGGCATCCGGCGCCTCATCGGGTTCGACGATCCTGGATTTCACGCTGATCACCACAAATCTGTCAATAAACAGCACAATGGCCGCTGCAGCAGCCACTATTGCAACAATTGCGATACCGATTCTGCGGATCCACTTGAACATAACCGCCCCTACTCCAGCAGCAACTGATAAAACAGCACATCCTGCCAAACTCCGAATTTCTTGCCTACCTCGCGGAAATTGCCGATATAATCGAATGAAAAATGCTCATGCAGGCGGACACTGACCTCGTTGCCGGCTGTGATCCCGCTAATGACCGTATGGAAGCCGTTTTGTCTGGCCAGTTTGAGGATTTCCTCCATTAACGCCTTGCCCAAACCGCGGCCGCGGCAATCCGGCGCAATATATAAGGACAACTCCACCGTGGACTTGTAAGCTTCCTTCTCCCGGAATTTGGACAGGGAGCTGTAACCGGCCACTCTGCCGTCAACCTCCGCAACGATAAGGGGGTAATCGCCGCCGTAATGGCCGAACCATTCCAGCCGTTCCTCCAGAGATTTCTCCTCCAGATCGAAGGTGGCCGCCAGGTTCCTTACCGCATCGTTATAAATCTCCAGAATTTCAGGCACATCGCCTTGAACAGCATCGCGAATCATCATCATGACATGTACTCCTTTTATGCGTGGATAAACAACTGCTGTTATTACCCGTACACATTATACGTTCAGCTGCGGACGGCAGCCTCTGCCTCTTGCGCTAATTGAAGCTTGTAGCGCACCTCCGAGCGGTTGCGGATCAGAAGGCGCTCCTCCAGCACGTTATGTGTGCCGGGGTCCAGAACCAGCCGCCAGATTTCATTCTTCCGGTACCAAATCTGCCCCTCCTGCTCGAAGCGGTGGTTGCGCTCCTCGATCCGGTATTCCCGTTCCATGGGCCGGGAGCTCCTGATATCCCCCTCCAGGAACTTCTCGGACAGCCACAGGCGGATTTGAAATTCCAGATCCGTCGGGTTATAGAAACGGAGGTCCAGATAATTGTAAAAAATAGTTGTCCCGCTGCCAAATGGAAGGGTCCGCTGGTTGTCCGGGAACAGGTCAAAGCTGTGGTGATGGCGCTCGGCCACCTCCAAGGGCGTATGCAGACCAAGCCAAAAGATCAGGTTCGCCAGCTGGCATAACCCGCCTCCGGTACCGGACCCGACTTGGCCGCCGGATATGGTTAACCCTTCCAGATACCCCTTCCGGGCGGTAGGCCGCCCAACAAGCTTCCATAGGGAAAAGGTTTCCCCGGGCCGGATCACCACTCCGTCAATCTCCTTGATGCTGATGCCCAGATTAACCGCCTTGTTATGCTGCAATTGCGGGTCGGTTCCCGCCAACGGCCGGAAAATCAGAGACTTATGCTTAAGAACCTGATGAGAAAATGAGGGCGATTCGCTTTTGCGGGCAAAACGTATACCCTGGCGCCAATCTGCGATGTTTCTCCCCCATTGCAGCTGTCTTACGCGGAGGGGAGTGACTAGGGGGATGCGGCGAAGGCTTTGCTTCAACCAACCTTGCATCCGGTTCGTCTCCTTGACTTACAGATTGGGAATGGCCCAGTCGATCTCCCCGATTCCTTTGGCGCTTAGGAAGGCATTGGTCCGGGAAAAGGGTTTGCTGCCGAAAAAGCCCCGGTTTGCCGCAAAAGGGCTGGGATGGGCGGACTGGATAATCAAATGCCGGGAATTGGTAATAAGCGGTAGCTTCTCCTGGGCATTTTTGCCCCACAGGATAAAAACAACCGGCTGCTCCCGTTCATTCAGCACGGATATCACCTTGCCCGTAAATTCCTCCCAGCCGATGCCCCGGTGGGAATTGGGGGTGTCCTTGCGTACTGTGAGGACGGCATTCAGCATCAATACCCCTTCCTTGGCCCAATGGGCCAGGTGCCCGTGGTTCGGGATGGGGCAGCCGATGTCGTCGCGCAGCTCCTTGTAGATATTCTGCAGAGAAGGCGGAACGGCGATGCCCGGCTTGACTGAAAAGCTGAGCCCATGGGCCTGTCCGGGTCCGTGGTAGGGGTCCTGACCGAGAATAACCGCCTTCACCTGTCTGTAATCCGTCAAGTGAAAGGCGGAATAAATATCGAACATATCGGGATACACAATGGTCTGCCGGTATTCCTCCGCCAGAAACTTGCGCAAGGACAGATAATAAGGCTTTTCAAATTCCTGCTCCAGCACGGGAAGCCAATCGTTATGTAAGATAGACACTTGCCTGCACTCCTTTGATTCATGCTCCTTCTATCTTACATGAAACGGTGGCAAATGGCATTAACAATCGAAAACAGAGCGGTGCCGATCCATCCAAGCGCGTGTATCCTCATCCTCCTGGCTAAGGCTTCCCCTGCCTGCTCTGCACGACTCCAGATATTCTTTCAACCGCCGTGCGAAACTGTCCAGCTCTTCCATATCCAGCCTCCACTCATCTGCTTCGTGTGTAGCTCCCCGCAGCTCCTCCCTGCGCTGGACACATAATATATAAATCTCGTCTACTGCCTCCTCCGTAAGACGTAAGGCAGTCACATAAGCCAGGAGAGCTTGCCGGGGCCCCGAGCAAATCCGTAAATACCGGGGATATCCCCCGAATTCCCGGTAATGAGCGGGATACCACTCTCGGGAGAAATACCGGCGGAGACGCTGTTCAACACTTTCCTTGGGCCGGATTCCCAATAAACGGGCGACAGCCTCCACATTACTGTCCGTGTCGCAAGGATTCCAAAGTTGGCCCAGCCAAACCTTTAAACGGGGAACCCATTCGGAATCCCGAATCAGAGGAGAGCTGGTGAATGCAGGATCGTCTATCCCCTGCGGATATGTACCGAGCAAACACGCTGCCGCATAAGCCAGGAAGGACTCAGCCGTCTCCTTTAAGAGGGGCAGTTCCGCTGCCTCTTGCTCCCCGTCCGGATAACCGTACAGCGGCTGCAGTCCATAATGGCTATACACCAACCGGTTAATGGCCCGCTCCAGTCTCTCCGTCTCCACCGCTCTCCGGCAGCGCATCTCCCAGCTCCGCCGAAGGCTGGCCTCCACTGTATCCTCCCGGCAGGAATGAACCGCCGGATGCCCAACATAATCCCAGGAACGCTCCGATTCATCCCATTCCGCTTTGGCGAGACGCAGGCAAGCCTCCCCCAGCTCCTTCATCCGGGCATCAAGCAGCAGCGCCTCGTCAAGCGGAAGACGTGCAACGTCTCCCGGCTGAATGTTCAAGGTTGGGTTCATCTGGGACAGCAGTATGGCGGTGAATTCCGAGTTCAGATAAGCCAGCAGCGCAAGAAGTGTTTCCTCCCTTCCCTCTTCGGGAAACAGACAGGAGCCGCCGTTGTCGAACAGAAACCCCCGCTCCAGCAGCCGGAAGCCCGGCTTTCCCGTGGAAACCGTAGACCAGGTGATGCCCTGGCGGCCAAAATAAGCGTAATTCCGAAGATTGGAGCGGCTGTCCCTGCGGATGGCTTCACCGTTATTCCGCCAGTAAACCACGAAATAATGATTGCCGTACCATTTTTGAGGTCCGCCGCCTTTGGCATACGGAAACCAATGGGCCAACGACGGGTCTGTGCAGCGGAAGCTTAACTGCTCCTGCGGCACCTCATGCCATAACCGGACATACCGGTCATTGCAGCCGGTATCCATTCCTTTTTTGACCGCATAGTACCGGTCCAAGGGCGGAAAGCGCCCGAATAGCCGCGCCCAATCCTCCGGCAGCGCATAGGCCATCCGCATTCCCGGAATATGGCGGAACATGGCTTGGGAAGCCTTATATACATCGGTATTCCACCAGTTATTGTGCTTATACACCTCCGCCTTATGGGAGGAAGGCCCTTCCGTCAGCCTCCAAAAGCTGCCCGCAGCACCCCGTGAGGGCGGGGATTTGTGCAGGACAAAGCTTACCGTCTGCACCACCTGTCCGTTGTTATCCTCGAAAGCTCTTGCCCCCAAATGCAGCAGGCTCACAATGGTTTCCCGGGTCAAAATACCCGTGCGCAGCTCCTCGAAGCCGGAGAGGAACATCCACGATTGCGGAGTGATGGCTCCGAAATATCCGGACGGATACAGGAAATCCAAGCACCGCTCCAGGAAAGCGGCGAACAGGTCGGCGGAGGTCCGGGGATAAGACCGATCCAGGAAATCCCCAAGCTCCTTATCCATGTTCCGACGGCCCAAATACGGAGGATTAGTGATGACGGCATGATACTTTCTGCTTAATAATCTGCCGGGATCTGCTTCATACGAAGCCCCTGCCCTCCCGAATGACACCGCTTTCGATTCTCCTCTGTCCAAGCTGCCGAAGCGGTATCCCTTTTCCCGGGTTATCGCTTCAATACCCCATTCCACTTCCTCATAGATGATAGAAGGCGCCACCGCCGCAGCCTTTTGCAGCAGGACAAAGCGGCACATGTCCACCGCCTTGGGATCGATATCCAAACCAACCAGCTGGCGGTTCAGAATTATACGCACAGCCTGCACCGGTTCTATCCCGGCTTCAAGGTGCATGTCCATCAGAACATCGAAGGCGGCAGCCAACAGATGGCCGCAGCCGCATGCCGGATCAAGGACAGTCCACTCCTCCGGCCCACCGGGGGCGTCTGGGGATATGTCAGCACTCCGGTCAAAATATGTCCAGCGGCTGATAAGACCGCTTTCCGGGTAAAATCGGGACCATAAGCGTCCCAGTGTATTTTCCACCAGATAACGGGCGATCCATTCCGGTGTGAAAAGCTGCGTGACGGCAGGAATGTCACCATGACTGGCTTTTGCACCACTTTTAAACATACGAAACAGCCGGTCTTTTTCGGGTGTGAGCCAATACTGGTACAGCCAACCCGGCAGCTGCGGGTCCAGACGCCAATCCTGGTCCGGAATCCCGCCCAACAATTGAAGAGCCTTTTCCCTGAAACCCTCCGGGTACATTGCCGGAAATAGGGGCTGGAGACTGTTCCCGGCGGCCCACTTTTCAACCGGAGCCCCAGCTGCTCCTGAAGCAGCCTCCATGACCAAATGAATAAAGGCGTCCGTGGCCTGCTCCGGGGATACCTGTTCCCCATCCTCCAAAAACCTGCGGAGCTCATGGACCACCTTGCGGTGGAGCTGGCGCTTCACAGCTTTACGCCGTCTCCCCACACGGCCTGGCCCAAGGTTTCGCCGATGGGATCACGGATCACCAGCTGAGCGAACCGGTCGTATGCCGTTTCGGTTTGGTTGATCAGCACCAGCCGGCTGCCGCGGTAATATTGCACCAGTCCGGCGGCTGGATTGACAGTCAGAGAGGTGCCGCCGACAATCAGCATGTCCGCCTGCCGGATGGCATTCACCGACTGATGGAGAATATCCGAATCCAGCTGCTCCTCATAAAGGACTACATCCGGTTTAATGAGGCCTCCGCAATTTTTGCAGCGGGGCACTGTTCCTTGAATGGCCAGCAGTTCGGCCAAGGTGTAACCCGCACCGCAGCTCAAACATCCGTTCCGGTGCACGGAGCCATGCAGCTCCAACACCCGTTTGCTGCCGCCCGATTGATGCAGGCCGTCAATATTCTGGGTGATTACCGCCTCCAGCTTGCCCCGCCTCTCCAGTTCGGCCAGTGCTTTATGGGCCAGATTCGGCTTGGCATCGGGATACAGCATCTTGGTTTTGTAGAAGGTATAGAAATCCTCCGGATGGGTGAAGAAAAAGCTTCTGGACAGCATCTCCTCCGGTGAATAGACTTGCCGGCTTTCCGTTTGATACAGTCCTGTAGCGGACCTGAAATCAGGAATCTGGCTTTCCGTAGAGGTGCCGGCCCCGCCAAAAAACACAATCCGGCTGCTTAGACTGATCCATTCACGAAGCGTCTCCAACGTTTGCTTTTTTTCCGGCATGCCGATTCTCCTCCCTCGAATGCACTTATCCAAAGATTGCTATTATTATAGCAAAAAACATCGGACCATGCTGGCCCGATGTTGTAGGTATTGATTGATTTGGTGCGGCTAAACGCCCGTTTAAGCATTGCGAAAACTGCAGGATTTCAAATGGTCATTGACCATACCTATGGATTGCATGAGGGCATAAATGGTGGTTGTCCCCACAAATTTAAAGCCTTCTTTTTTTAACTGCTTACTGATTTCATCTGATAAGGAAGTGCTTGAAGGTACATCGGATCTTGTTTCCCAATGATTGATGATGGGTTGATAATCCACATAACCCCAAAGAAAAGCGTCTAACGACCCGTATTATTCACATAAAAGAAAATACATTCTGGCATTGTGGATGACCGCGTTCACTTTTAAGCGGTTTTTTATAATGCCGTCATTTCTTAACAGCTCTTCTATTCGATGCTCATCGTATGCGATTAGCTTATCCGGGTCGAAATGATCGAATGCCTGACAAAGTGTATTCATTTTGGCTAAGATGGTAGCCCAGCTTAAACCCGCTTGCTTCCCCTCCAAAATGAGCATCTTGAACAGCTCTTTGTCATTATGAACCGGCTTTCCCCATTGGGTATCATGGTAATGCTTTTCCAATTCGGATTTGTTTGCCCAATCACATCTTACAACATCCATATTTGTAATTTCTCCCATACAATCCAATTCATTGTTTTATGTGACTGCAGCGGCAAAACCCGATTGCAGCTGGTACATGCCGAAGTATTTGCCCTCCAGAGCCATGAGCTGGTCATGGTTCCCCCGCTCCGCGATCCTTCCGTGATCCAGCACAAGAATTTGATCCGCTTGCCGGATGGTGGACAGCCGATGGGCAATCACAAAAGTGGTTCTGCCTTGTTTGACCACGTCCAGCGCCTTCTGGATCAAGCTCTCCGTTTCGGAATCGATGCTTGCTGTGGCTTCATCCAGGATAAGAATAGCCGGGTTAAAGGCCAACGCACGGGCAAAGGAAATCAGCTGGCGCTGCCCTAACGAGAGGGTGCTGCCTTTTTCCACAACCGGTTCGTCAATGCCCCGCGGAAACTTCATGAACATATCATAAGCGCCAACATCCTTCAGCGCCTGAATGACGCTTTCGCGACTGATGGAAGGATCCTCCAGACTGACATTGGAGGCGATGGTGCCGGTGAACATAAACGGGTCCTGGAGCACGATGCCCATATGGGCCCGGAGATGCTGACGGGGCAAATCCCGGATATCCCGTCCGTCGATGGTGATGCTTCCCTGCTGGACGTCATAAAAGCGGAAAAGCAGATTCATAATGGAGCTTTTCCCTGACCCCGTATGGCCTACCAGAGCAACCGTTTCCCCCTGCGCCGCCTGGAACCGGATATCCTTCAGCACCCATTCCTCATCTTTATAAGCAAAGAAAACATTGTGGAACTCTACCTCTCCCTTATACCGGGGAATGGTCCCTTCCGCCACCTCATCTCCCTGCTCATCCAGCAGCTGGAACACCCGCTCTGCAGACACTCTTGCGGATTCCAGGTTGGTCAGCTGGTTCACAATACCCACAATAGGCTGGAACATCCGGTTCATATAATCGATGAAGGCGTACAACACACCGACAGTCACCCCGGTACCAAATGAGCCCTTCCAGAAGGTTAGAATCAGGACCAGAAACAGGACGTTCCGGACCAGGTTCACAAGGTTATGCGAGGTGAGCGAGTTCAGATTCAGGAGCTTGCTTTGGTAGCCGTACAGCGCCCCGTTATGAGCCTCAAACTCCCCGTTGATGGAGGGCTCCCGCCGGAAGGCTTTAATA
The DNA here is from genome assembly GCF_046098205.1 of Paenibacillus mesotrionivorans. NCBI lineage: Bacteria > Bacillati > Bacillota > Bacilli > Caryophanales > Paenibacillaceae > Paenibacillus > Paenibacillus mesotrionivorans. Next base: position 47,895 of record NZ_JBJURJ010000017.1, read on the forward strand.
ATCGGCATCCCTTGAATGGATTCGTTGATCATGCCGTTGATGTCGGAAATTTTCGAACGGATGGCTTTGTTGTACCGGCCCGCATAGCGGCGGTACAGGGCAATCCAAATCACCAGGATTGGCACGATGGGCACGGCGATCAGCGCCAGCCGCACATTCAGCAGGAACAAGGCGGTGAGAATGGCTGCAATGTAAATAATGCCGGTAAAGAAGTTCGCCAGCACCGCCACAAACAGCTCCCGGACCGCTTCCGTATCATTCGTGACCCGGGAGACGATTTTACCTGCTGGCAGGCGGTCAAAGTAGCTTACCGGCAGCCGTTGAAGGCGGGCAAACACATCATCCCGCATCCGCTTGACGATCTTGTTGGCGCTGGTCTGCAGGAACAGCCGCTGGCCGTAGGTGAAGCCCGCCCCTACCACCAGAAGGCCGAAGTAGGCTGCCGCAGACAGAAGCAGCGCGGGAATTTCCGGACGGTAGAAGGGGTACAGCTCCGCTGCGGACAACGCCTTCGCCGGATAGCTGGCGCTGCCCCAATCCCCTTCGATGGTGACCGTACCGCCGTCAGCGGTTTTGCGGCCGTCCGTACGCACCTGACCGTCCAGCCAATAATAGGTCCGGCCAATTTGCAATATCTGCCCGGCCGCCCCTTGGGCTGCCCCGGGTTCAACATGGTCCATGCGTTTGTAATAAGCTCCATTGTATTCCGCAGTATAGTCATCCTTTTCGGGCACCTGATACCACGTATTCTCTATGCCCATGATATGGGTATCGATCATTCGTTTGGCAATGATAGGCCCGGCCATTTCCGTACTTACCGCCAAAGCCAGAAACACAAGGGCGAAGATAATCATTTTCTTGTACAGCAAAGCGTAGCCGAGCAAACGCCTGCCTGTGGATTGCATGGGGATTCACCTCTTATCGTAATAACTTGGTCCGGGCCAACGGCTGGATAAGTTATGAAAGCCTCGAAATCGGAAAAGCCGATTTGAGAGCCGCTTCTTCGATTAGTCTAAATAAAAATAAATATTGAGGAACTTCCCGGCTGCTCTCAGACCGCTTCTCCGCCGAGAGCCTCCTCCAGCTTCTGGCGGTCAAATTGCTCCTTATACCAACCGCCCAAACGGACCAGCTGATCATGGGTCCCCTCTTCAATCACACGTCCGTCCTCCAGCACCAGGATGCGGTCGGCATGCTGCACCGCAGACAGCCGGTGTGTGGTGATTAACGTGGTTTTCCCTTGGCGCTCCTGACGGATGCCCTCAATAATCTCGGCTTCGGTCCGGCCGTCCACGGCCGAAAGCGCGTCATCCAAGAGCAGAATCTCCGGGTCGGCGATTAGCGCACGGGCAATGCTGACACGCTGCTTTTGCCCGCCGGACAATGCCACTCCCTTTTCTCCCACCAGCGTATCCAAACCCTGCGGCAGAAACCGGATGTCCTTGGCGAAGGAGGCACGGGCCAAAGCCCGCTCCAGGGTTTCTTCGGAAGCCTGCTCCGCGCCGAACAGGATATTCTCGCGGATGGTTTTGGAGAAGAGAATAGGCTCCTGGGGCACATAGCCGATCCATCCCAGCAAGGCGGAAAGCCCAATGCGCTGGATCGGTACGCCGGAAACGGAAATGTTCCCGTCTCCAACCGGGTACTCCCGGAGCAGCTGCTTGAGCAGTGTCGTTTTACCGCTGCCGGTTTTGCCGACAATGCCGAGGGTTTCCCCTGGATGCAGTGTGAAGGTTACGTCGTGCAGGTTATCCGAAGCGGAGGTCGGGTACCGGAAGGTAACTTCCCGGAATTCGATGGAGTCCGGCTTCTCCACTGAGGCGGGGGCATCGGCCTCACGGACGTCCGGAACATAGTCCAGCGTCTCCGAAACCCGGTCCAGGGAGGCATTGCCCCGCTGCATAATATTAATCAATTCGCCAATGGCGAACATCGGCCAAATCAGCATGCCAAGAAACACATTAAAGGATACCAGCTCACCCAATGTGATTTCGGTTTTGAATACCAGGAACCCGCCGTAGCAAATCCCGATGATATAGCTTAAGCCCACCAAAATTTTCAGCGTGGGATCAAACATGGCGTCAATCCTGGCGACGGCAATGTTCTTATCCAGCACTTCACCGGTTTTGTCGCGGAAGCGGCGGACATCAGCCCCCTCCTGGACAAAAGCGCGGACCACCCGCACGCCCGAAACGGATTCCAGCACCTGGTCGTTCAGCTCGCCGAAGGCATCCTGGGCCTTCATGTAACGTTCATGGATCAGCTTGCCGTAATGCTTCATCGCCCAGGCGATAAACGGCAGCGGCAAAAGTGCAGCCAGCGTCAGCTTCCAACTGATAACGGCGGCCATCATCACCAGAATGGTGCTCATATAAATGGTCGAGTCCGACAGGGTAAGGATACCGAAGCCAACAGTAGTGGAGACCGCCTTTAAGTCGTTGGTGGCCCGGGCCATCAGATCTCCGGTACGGTTGCGTTCATAGAAGGTCGGCGTCATTTTGAGAAAATGGCCCATCAGCCTGCTCCGCAGCGTCCGCTCCAGGACAAACGCCCCTCCAAATAACTTGTAATGCCATATGTAATTCATCAAATACCCAATCACGGTGACGGAAACCCACACGATAGTCATGGTCATAAATCCGTTGCCGGTCAAGCTTCCCTGCTGAATGCCGTCAATAAACAGGCCAATGAGTCTCGGCGGCAGAACCTCCACCACGCCGGCCAAGGCCAGAAACACCAGGGCAACCGTATACCGTTTCCATTCCAGCCGGAAGAACCAGCCAAGTTTGCGCAATACAGCCAACATGGCTTATGTGCACCTCGTTTCATCCATGTCCGCGCGTTCAATGCGAACATTTATTCTCTTTCCAGAATCTTACCATGAGGCCGGATAATCCGCAATCCCCTATCCGTGCTTCCCACAGGAACAAACTGAACTCTACCATGCCCGCTGCAAAAGGGTCAACGGAACAGCTTGCTATAACCATTTTTTCCGAGAAGGCATGGTGCCCGGTTTCTCATAAAAGAAAAATCCCGCCAGGCCAGCAAACAATCGCTTTTGCCCAACGGGATTGCCTTGTTTTAAAATAACCTTTCGGAGAGTTCGCTGCCCGCCTGTCATAGTCCTTGCTTACACCTCAATGCTCTCACCTGGCAAAAGCGGCGCACAGCGGATGCCCGCCTCCTCACACGCCGAAGCGAAGGCAAAACGGTCCTGCCGGATGCCCGGAAATGTGTTGTAATGGGCCGGAATCACCACACCCGGACGGACCCACTGGGCGGCCAGCAAGGCCTCCTCAGGTCCCATGGTGTAATTGTCCCCGATGGGCAGAGCCGCAGCATCGATCCGGTGCAGGTCGCCGATCAGCTTCAAATCTCCGAACAGTGCGGTATCGCCGGAATGGTAGAAGGTTTTGCCTCCCATGGTAATAAGCGCACCGGCCGGCTCCCCGGCATAAAGAAGCTGGCCGTTATCCGATACGGAGCTGCTGTGCCGCGCAGGAGTCAGCTTGACGGAATAACCCTCCGTGCGGTAGGTGCCTCCCAGATTCATGCCGTGGACGGCTGCTCCCTTGCTTGCGCAGAAATGCGCCAGCTCGTGAATGGCTATGACCGGACAGCCGCAGCGGGAGGCAATCTCCAGCGTGTCGCCGAAATGATCGTCATGGCCGTGGGTCAGAATGACGGCGTCCGCCTGAACCTGGTCCGGCTTCAGCCCGGAGGCGGGATTTCCAGAAAGAAACGGATCAAGGATGAGCCGCACTCCCCCATGCTCCACCATAAAGCAGAAATGTCCGTAAAAGGTGATTTTCATGTCCTTTTCCTCCCGTCTGGTATGATAAACTCACGCCTGCCGGCGCATCCGCTTCTCCATATCGGAAGCAGCATCCAGCGCCGCATTGAAAATGTCTGCAGTCTTTGGGGAGTGGCCGGAGGACATAAACTCCAACCTGCCGCTTCCGCCTCCGGTTAGCCCCGCCTTATCCAGCGTTGCCTTCAAGTGGCGAACGGTTCCCTCCGCCCCGTCGATGAGATGGGTGCCGGCGGGCAGCAGTTCCGCGAATACAGGCCGGAACAACGGGAAATGGGTGCAGCCCAGCACCGCTGTGCCGTAACATCCCAAGTCAAAAGGGGCAAGCTCCCGCCGGAGGTACTCCTCCGCCTGCGGACCGCCGAATATTCCCTGCTCCGCCAGCTCCACCAGCCCTGGAAGGGCCAGGTGATCGACGATGTGATGCTGGTCCACCGCGGACACCAGCTGCTGGAATTTAGCCTCCTGCAGCGTCAGCCTGGTGGCAAACACCAGCACCCGCTTCTCGCTTCCCGCCGTCCGCATCACGGCCGGCTTCACTGCCGGCTCCATCCCGATAATCGGGAAGGAGTATTTCTCCCGCAGCGCCTTCACGGCGATGCTGGTTGCCGTGTTGCAGGCAATCACCAGCGCCTTGATGCCTTCCTCCACCATTTGCTCCACGGCATCAAAAATATGGCCCTGCACCTCATCCTTGGGCTTCTCGCCGTAGGGGACATGCAGGGTATCGGCAAAATACAAATAGTCCTCTTCGGGCATGGAGGCCAAGGCGCGGGCCAAAACCGTAGCGCCGCCTACACCCGAGTCAAAAAAACCGATGCGCATGTTATCCCACCTGTTTGCTTCTATCCGCGCAACAGCTGCTGCCGTTGCGGCTGCTTGTTGATTTGACCACAGTTTTCCTCATTGTAACAGGTTTTTCCCGAAAAAACTATGAATGGGGCGGAACGCTGCCTTGTATGCGCCGCGCATTCGTATTACAATTAGCACGTATTCATGTATCATTTATCTGAATTTTGGAAAGTCAGGTGTCCTTTAGTATGAATGTGATTGTCTATGATTTGGAGTTTACCGTAATCCGCAAGCAGGAATGGCTGGCCGAGATTATCGAGATCGGCGCCGTCCGCGTCCAGGAATTGGAAGGGCAATTAAAAATAACGGATTCCTTCCAGACCTTTGTCAAACCCTTGAGGGACGCATCCTTCAACCAGCACACCACCGCCTTTACGGGCATCACCTACCAGGATATCCAGAATGCGCCTGCTCTCGGAGCAGCGATTGAAGCCTTCCGCAGCTGGATCGGTACAGGATCGTATTATATGTGCGCCTGGGGTCCCGATGACAAATACCAGCTGGTGAAAAGCTGCAACGAGCACAAAATCCCGCTGGACTGGATCCGCAACCACAACGACATCCAAAAGCAGTTTTCGAAAAAACGGAGCGGCGAAGGCACCTACCGCCAGATCGGCTTGAAGAAGGCGCTGGAGATGCTGGAGATCGGTTTTGAAGGCTCCCACCACCGTGCGGTGGACGATGCCGCCAACACCGCCAAGGTGTTTATCGCAGCTTACAGCGATTTTGAGCTGGCGGAGAATAATGCCGCCGACGAATCCATCTACACCACCCACACTGTATACGAAACCGGCGATTCAGAGCCAAATCTTCCTTTGGGCAATTTGGCGGAGCTGTTGAAGGCCATGGAAAAAAAGGGTTAAGGAGCACAGCTCCTTAACCCTTTTCTTTTTCGGCCATACCTGCTTCGATCAAAGGCTCCACCCACAGCCGGAAAAAGATCCACGACAAGACCAGCAGAATCCCCCCGCCCAAAAAGGGCAGCGTATAATGCTTGCCGGCCAGAAGAAAACCGGCCGAATAAATCGCCGCGGAGGCGCCGATGCTCCGTGTTACCTGCCTGATGCCCGCATATGCATTGCGCTCCTCTTCGGAGGTGACCGACATGGTATGGGTGAGCACCAGGTTGTTGGAGACCACCGTAGCTCCTCCTCTCACCAGCAGCAGAATGGAGAAAGCCGCCGGCGGCACCGCTGCCGCCAGCAGCAGGGTACCCAGCAGGTTAGCCGCAAATACCAGCCGGTAGGTGCGACGGATGCCGAGCCGCTCCAGGCAAACCGGCATCAGAAACGATCCGATAAATTGGGCCAGCCCGTTTAAGGTAAGCAGCAAGGAAACCATGGTATCCGGCCAATCCATCCGGAACTTGACGATGACATTTTGGAACGGTTCCACAAAGTTGATGGAAGACGCTAAAAGAAAATTCATGGTGCAGAAAATCCAAACCGCCTTACCCGGAAGCTTCAGCTTGCCGCGTACCCCGCCGGTTCCGGAACCTGTGGACGGTTCCTTCGATGCGGCAGGCGGTGCCTGCTCCTGGGGGAACAGCGCCAGACGGAACAGCCCGCAGGCCAAAATGCATAACCCCGCCGCCAGCAGCGACCATTGGTAGTCCGTCCGGGCTCCGCCCAAAAACCGGGGCAAAAAACCGCCTGCCAAGGTTCCGATACCCATAAACAGAGTGAAAACCGCAAACAGCATGCTGAAGCCGCGGGTTTCCTCCTGACGGGATACACTGTATGAGTACAGCAGCTGGATTTCCGTGGTGACCAACAAGCTCATACCCACGGACTGCATGATTTGCGCAGCGAATAACAACCACAGCTCAGTTGCAAAGGCAAACGCTCCATACCCCGCCCCCATCAGGCTGAGCCCCAGCACCAGCAGCTTCTTCCTGCCGAACCGGTTCGCCAGGAGGCCGCAGGGAATGGAAACCACACCCATGCAGATATTGCCCACTGATGAAATAGCGCCAAGCTGGGTTTCCGCCAAACCAAGCGCCAGAAGATGGAGATTGAGCAGCAGCGTGGCTATCCCCAGCCCGATCCCCAGCAGTGTTTCCGTTGCCAGAAACCGGCGGACGCCGGGGGAAAACTGCATCATATCCGATAAATAAGCTCTCATTACACCGACTACCCTGCCCTTTCCCAAAAAAACCAAATATCCATCCAGTTTATATGCTGCGTCAGATAGAAAAAAGGGAAATCCGCCAAAACACCCTTTTCCCCTTTTAGGCCGGAACATAAAAACAGCCCATCCGCTCCCCGGCAGCCGGAGAACGAACGGGCTTATTGAACGGATAAGGACGGTGATTTACGCGAAGGCAACCTCTGCAACCTTGATGCAGCTGGTAGGACAGCTCTCTACAGCTTCTTCCAGTGCTTCAACCAGATCGCCTTCAATGGCGGTTACACCCTTGTTGTTGTCGCCTTCCAATACTACCTCAGCCAGGCCTTCTGCGTCAAAATCAAAAATTTCGGGAGCGGTTGCTCCGCAGGAACCGCAAGCGATGCATTCGCCTTTTTCAACAACTGTATATTTTGCCATTCTGTAAACACTCCCTTTTCCAATAGTTATCCTCTCCCTAAGTTTATATCATAAAATTGAAAAAAACTTCCCCCTTGACAGGGGGAAGTGTGGCTAAACTGTGTCCAAGCTCTGTATATATTATGATAGTTGAAATCGATTATCAAACAGCCAGGAACATATCCAAATCTTCTTGAACACTTCCGATTCCGGCGATGCCGAAGGTGTTCACCAGAACGTTGGCTACATTGGGCGACAGGAATGCAGGCAGTGTCGGTCCGAGGTGGATGTTCTTCACTCCCAGGTACAGGAGGGCCAGCAGCACGATCACTGCTTTTTGCTCATACCAGGCGATGTTGTAGGAAATCGGCAGCTCGTTGATGTCGTTCAGCTCGAATACTTCCTTCAGCTTGAGGGCAATTACGGCCAGGGAGTAAGAATCGTTGCATTGGCCGGCATCGAGTACCCGCGGAATGCCTCCGATATCACCCAGGTCCAGCTTGTTGTACTTGTACTTGGCGCAGCCTGCAGTCAGGATAACGGTATCCTGGGGCAATGCGGAAGCAAACTCGGTGTAATAATCGCGGCTCTTCATGCGGCCGTCGCAGCCTGCCATTACGAAGAAACGCTTGATGGCGCCGGACTTCACAGCTCCGACTACAGTGTCAGCCAGGCTCAGCACGGTTTCGTGGGCAAAGCCGCCGACAATTTCGCCGGTTTCGATCTCAACGGGAGGCTGGCAGGTTTTGGCTTGCTCGATCAGAGCGGAGAAATCCTTGGCTCCGCCTTCTTCACGGTCCGCAATATGCTTGACGCCCGGGAAGCCTGCTTGACCTGTGGTGTAAATCCGGTCCTTATAGCTGTCCTTCGGAGGAACGATGCAGTTGGTGGTCATGAGAATCGGGCCGTTAAAGCTGTCGAATTCCTTGTCTTGCTTCCACCAGGCGTTGCCGTAGTTGCCGACGAAGTGCTTATATTTTTTGAAGGCGGGATAGTAGTGGGCCGGCAGCATTTCGCTGTGGGTGTACACATCCACGCCGGTGCCTTCGGTTTGCTTCAGCAGGTCTTCCATATCGCGGAGGTCATGGCCGGAGATCAGGATGCCCGGATTTGTGCCTGCGCCGATATTAACCTTGGTGATTTCGGGATGGCCGTAAGTGCTGGTGTTGGCAGTGTCCAGGAGGGCCATAACGGAAACGCCCACTTGGCCGGCTTCCATGTTCAGAGCAATCAGCTCTTCAGCGCCCAGAGTGTCATCCAGAGTTGCCGCCAAACCCTTCGCGGTGAAGGCGAATACAGCATTATCGGTATAACCCAGTTGGTAAGCATGCTCGGCATAAGCCGCCATCCCCTTCAGACCATAGGTCAGAAGCTCGCGGAGGGAACGCACATCTTCATTGCCGGTAGCCAATACGCCCACAGTGCCAGCCTTGGCATCCAGATCAGCTTCCTCATATGCGGACCATACGGCTGCTTCCGGAAGTTCAACCGGGAATATAACGCCAGCGGCTTCGGCAGCCTGCTTCACTTCTTCACGCAGCTCCAGAGCCTTGCGGATGCGGTTAATGAACACTTCACGGTCAAAGTTGGCATTGGTGATGGTAGCGAACAGGCCGTCCATGATGGCTTTGTCCGTGGCTTCCAGATTCACGCCTGCTTTGCGGGCCTTCACGCTGTAATAGGAGATCCCCTTCAGCACAAACAACAGCAGATCCTGGAGATTGGCCACATCGCTGGGTTTGCCGCACACGCCTTGAATGGTGCAGCCTGTTCCCTTCGCAGCTTCCTGGCATTGATAACAGAACATATTGGACATTTTCCTGCTCCTCTCAAAATCTATATATATGTGAATTGGAATTGCTCCGTTGTTAGGTCCTCAGGGGGATGTTTACGAAATGAGCTGGCCGTCGATACCCACGGTCACTTCCCGGTAAGGCACAATCGTTTGGCTGGAGAGCATAGCCTGCTTCACTGCTTGCACAATGCCGCCACAGCAAGGAACAGACATACGGACCACCGTGATGCTTTGGATATTATTCTGCTTGAGAATAACCGCCAGCTTGTCGGCATAGAAGGCATTGTCATCCAGCTTGGGACAGCCGATAACGGTAATTCTGCCGCGGATAAAGTCTTGATGGAACTTGGCATACGCAAATGCGGTGCAGTCCGCCGCCACCAGCAGGTGAGCATCCTGGAAGAAGGACGCGGACGGGTTCACCAAGGTGATTTGCACCGGCCATTGCTGCAGCTCGGATGCCGGAGCCCCAATATCTGCCGGAGCAGCCTTGGGCGTTTCCTGTGCCGGAGTAGAAGCCATGGCAGGACGTTCGATCTTCCTGGCCATCGATCCCGGGCAGCCGCCCATTCCATGGTGCCCGTGCTGGTGTCCTTGGTGGTTTTGTTGACCATGGTGATGACCATGATGTCCCGGATCTTCGTGGTGGCCGCCGCCATGTACGTGTCCGCGGTTGTCCGCCTGCTCCTGTTTCAGCTGAGCCATCCGCTCCTCCACTGCAGCCTCATCGAAGGCCTCCGCTTCCCGCTCGAGAATCTCTATGGCGCCGGTCGGACAGTTGGGAAGACAAGCACCCAAGCCGTCACAATAAATATCGCTGATCAATACTGCCTTGCCATCCACGATTTCAATGGCGCCTTCGTGACAGGCATCCACACATAACGCGCAGCCGTTGCACAGCTCTTCATGGATATGGATAATACTGCGTTTCATCATCCGTCACCCTTTCCGGGACTCTGCCTGCCCGGTCCGGCAGACATCTTGTCGTTGCTTTTATTACATTTAGTATAGTAGACTGAGTCTAAATAAACGGTAACGGATGTTACCGGCACATTCTTGTCACAGAGGTGTCACATTTATGAACGCTCTTGCAGAAGCCCTCAAGAAGAACATGCTGTTCCGGAACAAAACGGAGCAGGAGATCACCGGCATATTGGCCAAAATTAATCCAACTCTCCGCAATTATTCACGCAATGAGCATATTGTCAGAGAGGCAGAACCTGCTGAACGGATGGGCATTGTCATTACCGGCATCGTGGAGGTCCAGAAAATGTACTCCACGGGCAAGGTTATGACCGTATCCCGGTTTTCCACAGGCAGCACCGTCGGAGAAGCGGTAATTTTCTCCAAAACCAACACCTACCCCGCTACCGTGATTGCCGCCGAATCCGCCAGTGTTCTCATGTTTACCAAAAAGGAGCTTCTGGCCTTATTCGCGCTGGATACGGAAATTATGGCGCTCTTTATGCAGAACATGTCCGAACGGCTTATTCTGCTGAACCAGCGTATTGAAATTCTTTCCCTGGGCACACTCCGCCAGCGGATTGCCCATTTTCTGATCAAGGAAATGAAGCAGCAAAAAACGGAACGCATCCGCATTCCGTTCAATAAAAGGGTATGGGCGGAGCACCTGAACAGCGCCAGGCCTTCCTTGTCACGGGAATTGTGCTACATGCGGGACCAGGGCTGGATCACCTTCGACGATTCCACGGTGGACATTCTCCAGGTGGGAGAGCTGGAGGGATTGCTGCAGTAAAACCTGCCACTCCGCCTCCAGCTCATCGGGAGTATCCCACTCCGCCGCATGCCCGCCACCCGTATGAAGGACCTCTCCTGTATCCCGGTCCAAGCAGTAAGCCTCTCCCCAGATACGGCCGTGCCGGGCAATGTCCCGGACCGCGCGGCCGATGACAGCGACCTCCTCCTCCGACATAGCCGGGTGAAGGGAAATCCGCACCCAGCCCGGCTTCCATTCCAAATTTCCGTTCAAAATCTGATGATGGATATAATCCGACGCATCCGGTCCAATTCCGTACAGGTAATGGCCATAGCTCCCCGAACATGAGCATCCGCCCCGGGCCTGGATCCCGAACCTGTCATTTAAGAGCCGGGTCACCAGCTTGTAATGCATCCCTTCTATATGAAAAGAGACAATGCCAAGCCTATGGCGGTGCTCTCTCTCCAGTACATGGATGCCCGGGCAGCTATCCAGATAAGGCCAGAGCACCTCTAATAGCCTCTTTTCCCTTCTGAGCATAGCCTCTGTCCCCATCTCCTCTTTCAGCTTGATGCATAATGCCGTGCGTACCGCCTGCAAAAACCCCGGCGTACCCCCATCCTCACGCTCCTCCGCGTTCCCCAGATAGGTCCGTTTCCCCCATGGGTCTGTCCACATCACCGTCCCGCCGCCAGGTTCATCCGGCACTGGACTGCCCAGAAGCCGCCCTGCCATAACCAGCACGCCGCTGGTGCCGGGGCCTCCCAGGAATTTGTGAGGTGAGAAATACAGCGCGTCCAGCCACCCTCCGGGGAGCGGCGGATGCATATCCATGTCCACATACGGCGCAGAGGCACTGTAATCTGCAAAAGCCAGCCCCCCATGCCGGTGCATGACCGCAGCCAGCTCCGCAATGGGCGTCATCAAACCCGTCACATTGGAGCAGGCGGTGAAGGCTCCAATTTTCAAGGGCCGGTCAGCATAACACGATACGGTACAATCCAGCACCGCAGGACTGACCAATCCGTTTTCGTCCGGGGGAACCATTACCACCTCTCCGGTGGTTTCCAGCCAGGAAATATGGTTGGAGTGATGCTCCATATGCGTAATGAAAATGACCGGACGCTCCTCCGCGGGCAGACATAACCGGTCCTGCAGCCCTTTGGGAGCGCGGATTTGCAGGAGCCGCTGAAGCTTATTCACAGCCCCCGTCATACCCGTGCCGCAGTACATAAGCACATCCCGTGAAGAGGCATGAACGTGGCGTTTAATAATGCTTCCTGCCAGAGAATAGGCCATGGTCATCGATGCCCCGGTCGCATTGGAATCCGTATGGGTATTGCCGACCAGCGGCCCTATGTAACGTTCCATATATTCCTCGATAGGCCTATAGAGCCTGCCGCTTGCACACCAGTCCGCGTATATCATTTTTCGGGGGCCGTCGGGTGTGCGGATCATCCGTTCCCCACCGATGATGTTCCGCCTGACAGCGGCAAAAGCGGCCGCTTCATCCATACTCCCGTCCGGTATCCCGCGTGTGTTTGGCATATGCTCCGTCCCTTCCGTTCTAAGTCATCACCAGTCGCCTTCTTCACTTTATGCAGGAAGGAGAAAATGGGCACATGCATAGACGGGGAAAATGTCAAGACATTTTGACACGGCAATTCTCATGAGATTCTAATAAACGCTTTCAAATCCAGATATTACGCGGGTTTGCCGGGCTTCTTCCAAATTCATACAATTATAGTTCTGTTATACTGGCGTTAGCCCGGTAAGCCAAGGCACTATATCGCTTACATTCCCATCCTTTGACCGGACCTCTCCCCAAATCCGGCTGCCGGGCCAAATCCAATCAAACAGGAGGCATCATCATGACTATACGTACTCGCATTCTCCGACCTTTGGCTGTTGTTGGACTCAGCGCGACCCTGGCCTGGACAGGCCTGGGCCTGGCGCATCCATCCCAAGCCTCGGCAGCCTCCGTCTCCGTGACTGGCGAGACGGAAGCAACTGCCTCCATTTCGGCCACCAAAGCGGACAGCGTCATCTCCATCGGCAGACGCTATCTCGGCACACCCTATAAGTTCGGATCGCCTTCCGGCGTAACCTCTACATTCGACTGCTCATCCTTCACCCAATATGTCTATAAGAAAGTTGGTATTTCCCTGCCGCGGGCATCCCGCGACCAGGCTAAGGTGGGCCGTTATGTCTCCAAAAGCAATCTTCGCAAAGGCGACCTGGTCTTTTTCTCTACCAGCAAATCCGGCGGTAAAGTTGCCCACGTGGGAATCTATGCCGGAAACGGACAGATCCTGCACACCTATGGAGCTGGCGGAGTCAAATACTCCAGCCTGAATTCCTCCTGGTGGAGCTCCCACTACATTACCGCCCGCCGCGTGCTTTAAGCGCACACAACTGGACCACCCTATTCCACAGGGTGGTCTTCCTGCATATATGCCGGCAGTCTGACCGTGGCAGTGGTCCCTTCGCCCCGGCTGCTCACAAGCTCAACCGTCCCCCCATGCTCCTTCACAATTTGCTCCACAATGGACAGTCCCAGCCCGCTCCCCCCGGTGCTGCGGGTTCTGGCTTCATCCACCCGGTAAAACCGTTCGAAAATCCGTGGAAGATGGCGCGGCGCTATACCTTCACCCTGATCCACAATATGGAGGACCACCCAAACACCGTCACGCTCCAAACGAAGCTCAACGGACAGCCCGCTATATTTGATGGCATTATCCAGCAGATTGATCAGCATTTGCTTCAGCCTCTTCCCGTTGCCGAACACGGGGAATTGGACGTCCGGTTCAGAGTGCAGGGAGATTTGCCGTTGGAAGGACAGACTCAGCTCCTCCGCCGTTTTGCCGGCAAGTTCCAAGAGATCCACCTCCATGTAAGGGGCATCTGGCTGGCTTTCCTGGCTATCGGCTGACTGGAGAAGCCCTTCCACCAGATCCCTCAGCCTGTCCGCCTCCGTTTGGATGGCGTCTACCGCTTCCTTCCGGATAGCGGGATTCTCGCTGCCCCAACGGTGGAGCATGCCTGCATAGCTCTGAATCACGGTCAGGGGAGTGCGAAGCTCATGGGAGGCATCCTCCACAAAATGCCGCTGCCGCCGGTAATTCTCCTCCAGCCTGTCCATCATTCGGTTGAAGGTCCCGCCTAGCCGGCCGAACTCGTCATCCCCCTCCGCAAATACCGGATCCAGCCGGGTGAAGCTGCCGCTCTGTTCAATCTGCTCCATGGTTTCCGCCAATGCTTCCACCGGTTTATAAATCCACTTCACATAAAAAAAGGCGGCGAAGATGGCAACCAAAATGCCCACCAAGGTCCCGGAGCTTAATGTAATCAGCAGAACACGCAGATAACCCCGGGCCAGGTGGAAGGATTTGCCCAGCTCCAGCACCCCGACCTGGCGTTTGTTTTTCACTGTCAAAATGGGCACCTGGATGTAGATCCGCCGCTCCGCCCATACCGGCACAACCCGGGTGTGGTAAGCAGTCCGGTACACCGGGGCATAAGAAGCCAGCCCGGGATCATTTTCCACATTGGAGCGGATTGTGCCGGAAGGGTCAATAATGCGGATCATCATCCGGTCGCCCAAGAACTCCCGGAGCAGCTCCGGCTCCTCCCAGGCCTGCTCCGAGCGCACCTCCGGCTTGCGGAGGATGGTCTGGGCCCGGGTCCACAGCAGCCTGATTTCGGCATTGGTGCTGAACCGCACAAAAAACACATAGATCAACAGGCTGAAAAACACAAGGATACAAACCAGTCCGCCGATCGTATAAATCCGGATCTTCGTTTTCAGCTTCATCGTTTACGGCTCCTGGATGCTGTATCCGATACCTCTGACGGTCGCGATCAGCTTTTTCTTGAAGCCTTGATCCACCTTCTGGCGGAGATAGCGGATATACACATCCACAAGGTTGGTTTGCCCGGCAAAATCAAACCCCCATACCTCGGACAGCAGTGTTTCCCGTCCTACCGGCTGGCCTTTGTGCTTGAGCAGATAAGCCAACAGGTCAAATTCCCTGGGCGTTAAATCAATGAGCTTGCCCTCCCTTTGAACCTGTCTCGTTTTTACGTCCGCAGTCAACGCATCCACCTTGAGCAGATCCTCCGGCGAAGGTGTTTCCTCTCTCAGCCTGGCCCTTATTTGGGACCGGATCCGGGCGGATAATTCCATAAAATCGAAGGGTTTGGTGACGTAATCATTAGCGCCCAGATCCAGCCCCCTCACTTTATCCTCCACCGCCTCCCGAGCAGTCAGAATGAGAACCGGCGTCCTCGAATCCTGGGCGCGGATCCTCTCCAGCACTTGAAACCCGCTTTGCCCCGGTAATTGCAAATCCAGCAGAATACAGCTCCAGTCCTCCTGAACGGCTCTGGCCAAACCCTCGACACCGTCGGCGGCCAGCTCGACGTAATAGCCTTCATTAATCAGCTCCAGCTCCAAGATCCTGGCAATCCTCTGCTCATCCTCAACGATCAATATCCGGCGGTTCATTCTGTTGTCCGACCTCCGGTCCAAAAGCGGCAGCTGCCGCTTAGAATGTTTCCCCTATTGTTTCACCGCCGCTGACAAAAAAAACAGCCCCGCCGGAATGATTTCGGCAGAGCTGTTAAATCCTTATGTGGTTATGCTTGCTCCTCATCGGTATCGCCAATGATTCCGGATTGTTGCCGGAGCTCGGCAATTTTGGCTTTAATCTCCTCGTGGGTAACGGTACTGAGCAAGGAAGTGGGGTAATCCAGCGCCTTCTCCATTTGCTCCAACGCATCTTCGTTACGCCCTAACGCTTCGAGCACCAGACCATAGTTAAAATATGCTTCCGGGAATGCCGGCTTCTGGCCTGCCAATTCCTCATAAACGGCCAGGGCTTCCTCATATTCGCGACGGAGCAGCCGGGTCTGGCCCAGATTGTCCGCAATTACCGCGCTTTTGTTATTGTAGTCGAAGGCTTCCTGGTTATAGGCCAGCGCCTTGTCCAAGTCTCCGGATAAAATATAATAGTATCCCAGGCTTCCATAGAGGTTGGTATTCTTGTATTCACCTTGGGCTTCCTCCAGCATGGCTGTGGCTTCATCCAGCCTTCCCTGCTTCCATAGCAGCAGCGAGGCATTGGTCAGGTAAGCCATTTTTTCCTCCCTGGTCAAGGACATACGCTCTGCCCGCACCAGAATCTCCTGGGCCTGCTCCAGCTTGCCCAGACGGAGCAACAGGAAGCTGAAACCCAGCAGATGCATGGCCTTGCAATTCTTTTCGGCAGCTGCCTTATTCAACCACATCAATGCTTCCTTCTCCTTGCCCTGCTGGTAGTTCATGTTGCCCAGATAGGCAAAAAAAGCAGATTTGTTGCGGATGAACGTGTAGACCACAAGGGCTACGGCCGCGGCAATGCCCAGCAGAATGTGGACCTTCAGCAAGAAGAAGATCACAATCAGGGGCAAAGCGATTTTAAGCAAACTCATTAGAAGCTTCATGTTACACGGTGCCTCCCACATCATAATGACAATATTCTTTATGATAACACAATGTGGCAGGCAGAAGCATCCTTACGTGTTCAAGCCTTCAGACGGCGGTGGAGCCAATAGGAGTAGGCGGTCGGTACCAGCACCACCACCCCTACGCAGGTGAGAGTCACAGGCAAGGACCAGCTTCCCGGGAGGAATGCGCCCAGGATCATGACTGCCCCTGCAGCCATCCACATGGGGCCTGCCATCCGGTGGGTTTTCCTCCAGACGGTTTCGTTGGACAGGGTCCATGGAGTCCTGATGCCCATGGTATAATTATAGCGGATTTTGCCCATAAAATTGCCCAGAATCATAAACAGCAGTCCAACAAGCGGGCTTGTGACCATTTTGACATTTAAACGGTAGCCCAGATTGTATACCACCAGGAACATCCCAACGATCAGCATAAATACGGTCATCGCCCAGCGAAGCAGTTCGTAAACTCCCTCAAATTTGGTATAATTCTCGCTTTTGGGATCCACTCTGCGGGCTACTTTCAATATCAGAGGTAGGCCTAGCCCCAAAAAAAGGAGCATGGCAATCGCTGCCGGACGGTCCATATAACCATCCACTTCATTATAAGAGTTAAAGTGGGTGCCCATTCGAAGCGGCAGCTTATTGTAATTGATTAATGCCACAATCGTTGGAATGAGGCCGATCAGCAGCATGAAAAAGTCCTTCCGCTCCCATTTCATCAGTCGTTCCTCCCTGTTTCGTCTGTATTTTCCTTACCCAGCATATCCAAAAACCAGCCCATTACTTCCTCAAGCACGGATGTATTAATGGAATAGAGAATATGCTGCCCTTGGCGCTCGTCCAGCACCAGACCCGCTTGCTTCAACGCATTCAGGTGATGGGAGATGCTGGGTTTCGTCATGTTAAAAAAATCGGCGATTTCACCGGCGGTACGGTCCTTCTCCCGGAGCAGCCGGAGAATCTGGCGCCGAGTAGGGTCAGATAGAGCTTTAAAGGAATCATTCATCGCCAGATATCTCCTTAATTTAATATTTAGCCAACCATCTAAATGTATGCTTGCTTTTATCATAATGGTCATGTACGCTGATGTCAATGGGCCTGCTTTGCCCCACAATGCCAAAATAGAATATAAACTGCGCCAGAATGAAAATATCTTTTGAAAGCCACTTTTCATATAATGACTGTAAGCTTGAAACAACAGGAAACCTTCAACCTTAACGAAACAGGATGTGAACGGCGATGAAGACATATGGCATCATCTTGGTGGGGTGCGGTTACATGGGGGCCGTACACCTGGACAGCCTTTATAAGCATAACCGGGCCCGGATTGTCGGCGTAGCCGATTTGCGGCCCGAGAAGGCACAGGAATTCGCCCTCAAGTATGGAGCTGAGGCCTGGGATACCGATTACCGCAATCTCCTCAAACGGGAAGACGTGGACATCGTCATCATCGCTACATATCCTTCCACTCATCTGGAAATAGCAAAGGCCTCTATTGCGGCAGGCAAACATATCCTTTGTGAGAAGCCCATTGCCGGCAACATGAAGGAAACCGAGGAGTTTATCCGGTTGGCCGGTTCCGCCAAAACCAAGGTGCTGGTGGGGCATATTCTCCGTCACAACTCCACCTATCAGCGGGTGGCGGACATGATCCGCTCTGGAGCCATCGGCGCCCCCCTTGCCATGCGGATGTCTCAGGTGAAACGGACCCATAATTGGGAGTCCCATCTGGCGCTTCTGCATGACGCCTCCCCCATCGTGGACTGCGGCGTGCATTATATCGATGTGATGCGCTGGGTGACAGGCGCGGAGGTGGATTCTGTCAGCGGTGTAGGCCAGCGTCTGGATGCAGGTGTACCGGAGAATACCTACAACTACGGCATGATCACCATGAAATTCAGCGATGGGTCCATCGGTTATTACGAGGCCGGTTGGGGACATACCATGCCCAGCGACAATCTGAAGGAATTTATCGGTCCCAAGGGCCGCATCCGCATCATCTACAAGGACCAGCGCCCCAAGAGTGAGCAGCATCTGGGCAACCTGATTCAGTTCGAGCATTATCCCAGCGGCACCCGCGAGGATATCAATGTGGACTATACGCTGAAGCCAACAGGCGTTCAATTCGAGCATTTTGTGGGGATGATTGAAGGCACTAAAGCGGCAACCCCGACGTTGGAGGACGTGTACAAGGCCATGCAGATCACTCTGCTGGCGGACCGGGCCATCCATGAAGGGCGGACCCTCTCCTTCGCGCAGCCGCCGATTTATGCAGTGAAGTAGAATGGCAAAAGCAAGAGCCGTGCCGGTGGGCAGGGCTCTTTTTGATGTAAAGCTAAGTAAAGCGCATGAAAACAGGCATCCACAATTGCTCCTGCACCTCAAAAACTCGGGTTAACCGGCTGGCATCTAGCGCTAACGGAACTCACAGACCCTTACAGCCTTAAAAATGGCCTTTTCCGCGGCTAACGGAAGTGAGCGGCTCTTAGCGGGGGTAGAAAGTAGCGCAAGGGGTGGAATTTGCTTGTAAGGTCGTCTGAGTTCCGTTAACCGGTCAAAAGACGCGATTTGGCTGGCTAAGAGCTTCTCAGTTCCGCTACCGTTACACGAACAGGGGGAGATTACAGGCGGGTGCTTCCCGACACCAGCTCTTGTATAGGGCGGCTTCTTGCGTCACTATAGTCCAGAATTTTGGAGCAGTAGCTGCCACCGGACCATTTCAGCGTTTGGTGATGGGGGTGGGCACTTTCGCTGCAACATGGGAATTCTAACGGCGGCAGAAGCCTCTATTCCTTCAAAAATGCGGCATAGGAATTTCTAACGGCGGCCAGAGATGCTATTGTGCTATACTCAGCCGCCCCAGGCTCCTTTTTAGCCAAATAACGTCGCCTGTTTCCGTTAGAATTTCTGCATCCTCATTTGTGGGCAAATAGGTGCTTTCCCGTCCGTTAGTTCCCGCAGGAGTGTCCCCAGTTCCACCCCCTGCCTCTTCCCCTCATCTTCCCCACTTACTCAGAGAACCGTCAACGGATCAGGCTGGCAGTAAGCCGCTCCTCCTCTTCCCCAATCCGGGAAGGATCGATTCGTTGGAACAGCAGTTCCACCGGACCGATTACCTGCCCTGCCTCTACTGCCACCAACGCCCAGCGGGGCTCCTCCGTCACTCCCAGCATACGCCGCAGCTTGGCGCAGCTGAAGGGCAGGAACGGCTCCAGCAGATTGGCGAAATTGACCATCCACTGCACACAGATATAGAGGGTTTCTGCACAGTGGGCGGGATCTTCCTTCAGCGCAGCCCAGGGCTTACGCGCGTCAAAATATTTGTTGGCGTCCCGAATGGCAGCGAAGATCCCCTCCAGCGCCTCCTTCATTCTCCCCTGCTCCAGACGTTCGCCTGCAGCCAGATAGAGTGCGCCCACCTCCTCCGCCCAGCCGACCGGGAGCTGCCCCAGGGGCACCCGGGAATCGAAGGACTTGGCAATAAACGCCAGTGTCCGGTTGACGAAATTGCCCCAGGCTCCCAGCAATTCACCGTTATGGCTGTGGATGAACTCCCGCCATGTGAAATTGGCATCCCGCTTCTCCGGGCCATTGGCAATCAGATAATACCGGATAGAGTCGGGATCATAACGCGCCAGCAGATCCGGCACCCATACCGCCCAATTGCTGCTGGTGGAGAACTTGCGCCCTTCCAGGGTCAGATATTCCGAAGCAAAAATCCGGTCAGGCAGATGGAGCTTCCCAGCGCCCAACAGCAGCGCCGGCCAGATCAGCGTATGGAAGGGCACATTGTCCTTGCCGTGTACATAGTATGCGGTTATTCCTTGTTCACCGGATTGAATGTCTGTCCCTTCCGGCGTTTCCACCCAAAAATCCTCCCAACGCTCTCCTGTCGCCTCTGCCCATTGTCTGCTGGCCGTCCAATACCCGCTGACCGCTTCGATCCACACATAAATCTTCTTGCCCTCCGTATCCGGCAGCGGCACATCCACTCCCCAGTCCAGGTCCCGGGTGGCCGCCCTGTCCAGCAGCCCCTCTGACAGATAACGCCGGGTCAGGTAAACTGCATTTTCCCGCCAATGGACGGCTTTCTCCGCCACATAAGATTCCAACTTCTCTTGGAATCGGGACAGCGCCAGGAAATAATGCTCCGTTGGCTTCCACTCCACCGTCCGGCCGCACAGCTTGCAGACAGGCTCCTGCAAATCCGCCGGGTCTAACAGCGTGGAGCATTGCTCACACTGGTCCCCCCGGGCCTTAGCGCCGCAGATGGGGCATATGCCTTCCACGTAACGGTCGGGCAAAAACCGCCCGTCCGCAGCACAATATGCCTGGCTGACAGTTTTTGGGTAGAGATAGCCGTTGTCCAACAACCGCAGGAACAGCTCCTTTACTCCCTCATGATGAAAGGGCTGATCTGTCCGCGTATACGAATCATAAGAAAACCCCAATTGCCGGAAACACGCCACAAATTCCGAATGGAACCGGCCGGCCACCTCCCCGGGAGAGACTCCTTCCAGAGCCGCTGATACTGCCACAGGGGTACCATGGCAATCACTGCCGGATACATACAGCACCCGGTCTCCCTTTGCCCGGTGGTAGCGGGCCAATACGTCACCCGGCAGAATGCCGGCCACTCTTCCCAAATGCAGCGAGCCGTTGGCGTAGGGCCATGCCCCGCCAATAAAAATCTGAGCCATGCCAATTCCTCCTTTTTGAAATGAAATGTCAAGGAAAGCAAAAAAAAGCCCTCATCCCACAAAGGGACGAGAGCTATGGCTCACGCGGTACCACCCAATTTTCACGAATGCCTCGCGGCACTCACCTTTTCGGGTACGGCGCAAAACCATGCGAGTATACCCTAGCACTAATAACGGATGCAGGCTCCGGCGCAATCTAATGCCACATGAGGCTTCGGTGCGCAGCTTCGAGACCATGTTCCCCCGGTTGTTCCATGCCCCTTCTCAGCAGATAACAGGGCTCTCTGTATTAGACGTGACCGCGGTACTCTTTCTCTTCACAGCTGTTCGGTTATGAAATTAGTTGAATTATAAAGCGGCGCCAAGCCGGTGTCAAGACCCGGTGTCCGGACCGGTTATCCCTAGGGAGAAAGCCACTACCCTGAAAGGTATAGTCGAAATTTCATATTAATTTGCTGCGGAATGCTGATTTAGGCGGTTATATATGAAAATTCATATATAATTACCCTACCAACCCCGTACCCGGGAAATTATACTCGATATTTCATATACAAACCTTATTTTGCCGCGTATCCGGGATGTTATATATGAAATTTCATATACGATGCTCCCGCTGCATCGCTCTGAGCTTCTGTCCCCAAGCAGCGTTGAGCCCTGAGCCTGCCCTGCACCGAGCTATCCTGCTCAGACGTACATTATTCTACTCTACTAGATTCCACCAAACTCTACTATCCTGCTCTGTCCTGCTCTGTCCTGCTCTATTCTACCCAACTTACTCTCCCCACTCCCCCACACGCTATCCGGCGCTCCCCAATATTCCGGACAGCTCCGCAAAAGAACTCACGGTATAATCAGGCTTCAGCTCATGCTCCCAGGTTTGCCCGGTACGGTTGATCCAGCAGGCGGCAATACCTTCCCGCTTGGCCCCCAGAACATCGGACCTGGAATCGCCGATATGGAGGATATCCCCGGGCGGAACCTGATAATGGCGGATCAAATCCTTGAATATCTTGTTGCCGCTGTCATTCTTGTAGGAGAGGCATTGCTCGGAGGTGAACAACCTGGCGCCGTAACCCCTGTAGAAATCCGGGATCATGGCATCATCGGCATCACTGGTAATACACAGCTGGTACCGTCCGGCAACAGAAGCCAGGAAATCCTGCGTATCCTCATAAAAGTGGGCCAGCCGGTGCTCCCGGAACAGGATCTCCGCTGCCTCCTGATGGCTGTAAGCAATACCGTATTCACGGAACAGCTCCTCGAAGCTGCGGCCGTAAATTTCCCTTAGCAGGATGAAGGCCTCCGTCTCTCTGGAACGGCTCCACTCCTCCATAAACCGAGCCTGCAAAGCGGTAGAATGACGCCCAGCCTTCTCCGGGTGGAACTGCTCCGCCAATATCGCTCCCCAGATTTGATTCAGCCTGCTATTCACATTCACAAGCGTCTGGAACATATCCAGGCTGATGACCTGCACCCCCATGCTCTCTCCTCCTATCACTCCCCGCCCATCACGGAAGCCGCCGCTTGCCGTAAGGCCTCAGCCGTCACTGTGGTTCCACTCGCAGCCATCTCCCCGGGCGTTCCCGTAAACAGAATCTGCCCGCCGTTCCGGCCGCCCTCCGGCCCCAGGTCAATGACCCAATCCGAATCGCGGATTACCTGCTCGTTATGCTCCACCACAAGGATGGTGCTTCCCGCATCCACCATTCTATTCAGCAGCTTCAGGAAATTCCCCACATCCGCCGGATGCAATCCAGTGGTCGGCTCATCCATCAGATACAGCACCGATTTGCCCTTATTGGAAATCAGCTCGTTGGCCAGCTTCAGACGCTGCCCCTCCCCGCCGGAGAGTGTGGTCAGGGTTTGGCCCAGCTCCAGATAATCCAGCCCCACCTCGCGGAGCAGCTTCAGCATCCCCTCCAGACCCGGATGGCCGGCGAATACCTCTAACGCCTCCTCGACGGAGAGGTGAAGCACCTCATTGACATTCAACCCTTTATATTGCACCGATAGCACCTCTTCGTTAAACCGGGCGCCGCCGCAGACCGGACAGGTGACTTCAATATTTTCAAAGAAGAGCATGTTGCTGGTGATCACGCCCAGCCCCTCGCAATTTTCACAACGGCCGCCCTTGGTATTGAAGGAAAAATGCTTGGCTGCCAGCCCTTTGGCCTTGGCCTCCGCCAGCCCGCCGAACAGATTGCGGATATCCGTGTACATATCGGTATAGGTGGCGACGTTGGAGCGTTTCATTCGGGTAATCGCCCCCTGCTCAATGGTAATCATCTGGTCAAACAGCTCCAGTCCCGATACCTCCGCGTCCCCTACCCGCTCCTTCTCCCACAGCTTGGCCAGCACATCAAACACCAAAGTGGATTTGCCGGAGCCGGATACACCCGTCACCGTCACCAGACAGCCTGCCGGGAAACGGACCTCCACATCCTGCAAATTATGAAGGGAAGCATGACGGATATGAATATGCCCGCCGTTCCCCGGCCGGACCTGGCTGCGGAGAACCCGCTTTTCCTTAAGGAATCGGCCGGTGACAGATTGCTCGTTCGCCAGAAGCTCGGTTAAGGTGCCGGACCCGATAACTTCTCCGCCATGTTTTCCCGAGCCTGGGCCCATATCTACAATATAATCCGCCTCCGCCATCACATCCGGGTCATGCTCGATCACCAGCACCGTATTGCCCAAATCACGCAGCTTTTTGATGATGCCGATCATGCCCTGGGTATCCTTGGGATGCAGCCCGACGGTAGGCTCATCCAGAATGTAAATCACGCCGGTCAGGTCCGAATCCAGAGCGGCCGCCAGCTTGATCCGCTGCATTTCGCCGCCGGAGAGGGTGATGATTTGGCGGTCCAGCGACAGGTAGCCCAAGCCGGTATGGGCGATCCGCCGGATTTTGGTGCGGATGTCCGACAGATAGAGCTCTGCAAGCCGCAGACTCGCCGGACTTAAAGCCGTTTCCAACCCGGCAACCCAATCGTCCAATTCCTCCAGGGAAAGCACCGTCAGCTCCGGCAGCCGGTATCCGTTCACAGTAGCCGACCTGCTTAACGGCCCCAGACGTTCTCCCTTGCAATCCGGGCAGGTATCCGAGTGGAAAAAGCCATTCAGATTTTTCGCATCCCCGCCTTTTTCCGACATCCGTCTCCACAGGGTGGACAGCACCCCCTCGAATTTGCCAAGGGCCACTGTTTTGGGCGGTGCGGTCTCCGGGAAAGCCTCCTTCACCGCATCACATTCCGAACCGTAAAGCAGGATAGCCCGCTGCAATGGCGCGAACTCCTTCACCGGCACATTCTCGGGAACAGGCAAGCCATAATGGCGGAGAGCTTGATAAACCGCCGCCGTCTGATACTCCTTATAGCCCCGGTTCCAATACTCTACCGCCCCTTCCTCCAAGGACAGCTCCTCGTGCAGGGTTGCGTTCATGTTAATTTGCAGCATTTGTCCAAGGCCCTGGCAGGTTGGACAGCCTCCCTCCCGGGTGTTGTAGGAGAAATGGGTCCGTGTCAGCTTATCCATCTTGTGCCCGCAGAGGTGACAATGCATATACACATGAAACGCGTTGTCCTTTTTCTCCGTTTCCTCCCTGCAGTCCGCTGCCGAAACGGCTTGCCCGCAATGGGGACATTGGCGGGTGCTGAGCTTTTCGTACACCATCCGCAGGCCCGTATACATATCTGTCAGAGTGCCGACGGTGGAGCGGGGATTCTTGTTGGATTCCGACTGGGTAATCCGGATGGCGGGGGATACGTTCTTGATGGAGCCTACGCCCGGCTTGCGGATGCCCTGATAGCCGATAGCCTCCAAATATTGGCGCTGGCATTCCTGATACAGCACATCCATGGCCAGGGTGGATTTGCCCGAACCCGACAAGCCGGTCAGCACCACCAGCTTGTCCCGCGGGATTTCCAAGCTCACATGCTTCAAATTGCCCTCATACGCATCCGTAATGATCAGATTCCCCATGTCCAGCCTCCCGGATATTGGTTTTCTTTTCCATAACCTCTTCAGAAATGCTTGCGGAAGCCCTCGGCCCCTTCGTCCCGGTAGCCCAGGCTCTCATACAGCCGGTGAGCCTCCACCCGCTGCTTTCCGGAAACCAGAATGACGTAGCAGCAATTCCGCTCCTTCGCATGTTCCTCCATCGCCAGCATCAGCTGCCGGCCAATCCCCAATTTCCGGTGGTTGGCGGAGACCACCACATTCTCCACCACCATAAACGGACGGCAATCGCCGGTCAGATCCATACAGACAATCCCCATGGCGGTTCCCGCCAATTCACCGTTATGGTAAGCGCCAAGCAGTATATACTGCTTATCGTCCAAGATCATATGAAAGGTCCGGCCAAACACGGCAGCATCGGTTTGGGTGCCGGTCAATTCCTGCAGCAGGAGAGACAGATGACCCTGATCCTCCGCTTTAATCCGCTGAATCGCAATCATCGGCCTTCCTTCCCCTCTGCAAAAAAAGCCCTCAGCTCATCGACGGTCCCCGCAAAATGAGTTGGCTGGGCTGCCAAAAGCTCAGTTCCGCTGCCATACCCGTACCCTACAGCAATGGAATCCACCACGTTGGCTTGAGCCCCGATGATATCGAACTTCCGGTCGCCGATCATCACGGTTGTCTCCGGGTCCAGCTGATGCTGCTTCAGAATGTGGGCGATAATCTCCCCTTTTTCAGATAGGGTTCCATCCAGGTTGCTGCCAACAATCTCATCGAAGAACGAGGCAATCCCGAAGTGTTCGACAACCGTTTTGGAAAAAACGGTGGGTTTGGAGGTAGCGACAATCAGCTTCCGTCCCTGTGCCCGGAGCAGCTCCAGCAGCTCCTGAATACCGCCGTACAACAGATTTTCGTAAAGGCCGGTTACGGAGTAGTATTCCCGGTAAGCCGCCACCGCAGCATGGGCATCCGCATCGGAGAAGCCGTAAAATTCGCGGAACGACACCGCCAGCGGCGGTCCGATAAAACACTCCAGCGAATCCAGGTCGTCAACAACGATCTGCGCTTTGGCCAAGGCATATTGAACACCTTTGGTAATGCCGATCTTCGGGTCGGTCAAGGTACCGTCCAAATCGAACAAAACGGTGGAATAACGTGAACTTGACATGTTGTGTTCTCCTTATCCGATAATGTTATGAAAGCCACAGTCTGGCTGATTCCAAGAACCTTTTTTCCCGGAAGGTCATGCGGTACACGTCAGGCTTAGAGGTTTTCATCAGAAAATCAAAGTCGTACCTGCTATCGTAATGTCCCAATATCAAGGTCATCACCATGCCATGGGTGCCGATGCCAACCTTTTGACCGGGATGGGCTTCGAGGATAGTGTTGAATGCCGCCATTACCCGATCCTTGGCAGCCGTCAGGGATTCTCCCCCAGCCAGGGCAAAATCCGGTTCACGGAACATTCGGGAAACGGTGGGAATAAGCGTGTCATCCTGCATAATCACGTCTCCCCCCACGAAAACCGTTTCCTTCAAGTCCTCTACAGGGGTTATAGTTTTTCCGCAAAGCTGCGCCAATGGCTCCAGGGTAAGGCTGGCCCGATGGTAGGGGCTTGTATAAAAGGTGTCGATTCCCTCATTACTCAGATGCTCCGCAATCCGTTGGGCGTCTGCTAACCCCTTTTCCGTTAATCCCCGGCTGCGCTCGTTCCCGTCAGTTTTGGGAGATTGGCCATGTCTGATCAAATAAATGCTGGTATCCATAATTCCTCCGTTCCGGTACGGCGGATAGACTTTCATAGATGCCTCACCCGTCTGTCCATTTTCTTGTACCAGTCTATCATAAAATTCCAGCGTAGAATAGAACGGTTGTTCTTTAGGGGGTTGACATCCTGCTCAGCTGGATTATAATTAAAGTAAACTGATAGTTTACTTTTCTTCATGTACGTGCAATATAAGGAGGTGCCGGGGCTATGGGGATTGCCGACCGCAAGGAGCGGCAGAAGGAAATCCGCAGAATTGACATTATTGAAGCGGCGGAGCGGGTCATTTTTGCCAAGGGGTATACTGCCGCAACCATGGATGATGTGGCCAAGGAGGCTCAATTCAGCAAACGGACGGTGTACATCTATTTCAACAGCAAGGAGCAGATTTACTTCGAGATCATGGCCCGGGGCTACCGGCGGCTCCTCGAGCTTTGGGAAGAGGAGGAAGACGGCTCACGGCTGCTTGATGCACCAGGAGAAATCCGGCGGCTGGGCTTGCTTTTTTACCGATTCGGCGCAGAGTTCCCGGATTATTTCCAAGCGATTATGGAATACGAAAACGGGGAAATGGATTTTCTCAAGGGGGTGCCCGATTCCTCCCGGGAAGAGTGCTACGCGCTGGGGGAGAGAATTATGGAGCGGCTTATCACCGCTTTGGACCGGGGGCTTGCGGAAGGAAGCCTGCACTTCGAGGGCGGTTCCCGCAGAACGGCGCTGGTGCTTTGGGCAGCCATTGTCGGCATCTTCAACATGGCCCGCAGGAAAAAACGGTACCTGGAGCACTACTACGAGACGACTGAGGAACAGCTGATCGCAGAAGCCTTCGATCTGCTGCTCCGCTCCATTGCAGCGCCTGACGGAGGAAGCTTGTGATGGACAAAAGGAAGGCGAAGCGGATGTTAGGGAGGATTGCGGCAGCGGTCAGCGGATGTGTTTTGCTGCCGGCGGTTGTGCTGTCTGCGGCCAGCGGAATTTTCAGGTCCCCTGCTTATCTGGAGCCTTGGCAGAAGGATTATTACCGGCAATTCCAGGATGTGCGGGTTCAAGCAGCGGCTCATGGCCTGTTGGCGGCTAACGGGCATAATATGCAGCCTTGGTTTATCCGGACCGATGCGGGGGATGCCGGGAGCTTCTACCTGTATGCCGATTCCTCGCGGCAAACCCCGGAGGTGGACCCCATGGCCCGGCAATTGATGGTGACGCAGGGGGCCTTTTTGGAATATGTGCGGGTTGCCGGTACGGCGCTGGGCTATACGGTGGACATCGGGCTTTTTCCACATGGGGCTTACGATGAAGGACGTCTCGAGGAGAGTATGGTCCGGAAGGCTGTTGCCAAGGTTACCCTCCGGAAAGCGGCCGTCTCCCCTTCCCCCTTGTATGCCTTCTTGTTCCAACCGGATACCAACCGCGGACCTTACCGGCCGGCCCCATTGACGGACCAAGAAACGAAGGCGCTGCAGTCGCTGGGTACGGATAAGCTGGCGGTGGAGGTATTCCGTAACAAGGATGACCTCGGCAGGCTGGGCGGAAACGTCATGCAGGCTGCAAAAGCGGAAGCGGGCGTACCCCGGGTTATGGAGGAATCGGAGCAGATTTTCCGCGCCAACGAATTCGCCAAAAACCGCTACCGCTACGGCTTTTCCGTGGAGGGTCAAGGCACAACCGGGATTATGAAGCATGTGATTCAGGGAGTAGTTACCCTTTTCCCTTCCATGAACCGGGGCCAAGCAGCTTCGGACCGGTTTGTTCAATCCACCCAGGCGGCAGTCGATCATACCCCGGCATATGCCCTGATCCGCAGCCGGGACAATAGCCGGGAGAGCCAGATTCTAAGCGGCATGCTGTACAGCCGCCTGGTATTGCAGGCCCATTCACTGGGCCTGGCCGTCCAACCCCTCAGCCAAGCGCTGGAGGAATACCCGGAAATGGCTAACATCTATGCCGCTATCCACCGGGATTACGCACCGCAGGGAGGCACCCTTCAGATGCTGGTGCGCATCGGCCAGCCTGTGAAGGAAGCGCCGCTCAGTATGCGGCGGGATATCCGGGAGCTGTTTAGTGAGGCTCCATAAGATGAAAAAGGGATCAAAACCGGAGTCCGGTATTGATCCTTTTGTTTACTGTGTAGAAATCCGCTGCCTCGGGGCGGTAACGGAGGCAAAATTCCGCTGCCTCGGGGCGGTAACGGAACTGAGCGACGCTTAGAGTCAGAAATCCGCCGCCTCCGTGCGCTAACGGAACTAAGCGACGCTTAGAGCCAGAAATCTGCCGTTTCCGCTCACTAACGGAACTCAGAAGCACTTAGCCGGGTTAACCGGGCCAAATGAGGTGCAAAAAGTGAGCTAAGAGTCGCTGAGTTCCGTTAGAAATCAAAAAGTGTACTTTTTGTCCGCTAAGAGCTTCTGAGTTCCGTTAGAGCGGCGCGGCATGGATTTTCCCGGTAAGACTAGGCTATTTCCCCTTGGCGGGGACGAAAAACCGGTACTCGGAAAAGACGATGAGCTCCAGCCTCTCTTCTTCATCAAACTGAAGGTTAAAGGTAAACATATTGTCCGGGTTATTGGAATGGGTAAGCTTGTGAACGATACGATAGCTTCCGTTGTGCCTTTCCATATAGTAAGACGCTGTAGTGACACGGTCATCCTCCCTCAAATTAACGGGCTCGCCGTATTTCGCCATAACCTCTTCCATCTGATCACCAATGGTAACCTGCTTGACCGTTTGAAACAGCTCTTTCGCTGTTGTACTCCGGTCGATAAACATGGCATCCGCCACGCCATCCCGATAATGGATTTTGAATCCTTCATACTCATAAGAATAATTGTAGCCGAATGTACCGATGGGAGCACCCAATCGTTCCTCTACATACTCCCTGCTGTCCCCTAAACGGATAACCATTCCGTCAGAAGTCCTCATCAAAGCAAAGTCGTTATCCGTAAACTCGTTGGGCGTCCATTGCACCGTTGCAGGAGAAGAGCTGGAGGAAACCACCGTATTCAAAAATATAGATAGAATCAAGTATAATGCCCGCACCAGTATCCGCCCTTTACCCATTCTTTATCGGTTTTACCGCCCCTTAAAGCCGATCACACACTTGAAGCGCCTGGTTGCTTTGGTGGCACGCTTCATCCCTTCCTTGGAATCCCATATCCATACCCGGCGGCCGATCCATATCCGCACATAGAGCGACTCCATGGTGAAGGGTTTGGCAAAGCCTCGACATTCCTCCTCCGTTCCGTCGTGGTACTCCGTTT
Organism: Paenibacillus mesotrionivorans; assembly: GCF_046098205.1. Taxonomy (NCBI): domain Bacteria; kingdom Bacillati; phylum Bacillota; class Bacilli; order Caryophanales; family Paenibacillaceae; genus Paenibacillus; species Paenibacillus mesotrionivorans. The sequence goes on from NZ_JBJURJ010000017.1 coordinate 77,765, forward strand.
CGGTTCGGACCAACCAACGATTACCGACTCCAATCTCCACATATCTCTTCACTTGTATGTCTGGGCTTTTCATACGTCCCTGTTCCGTTCCTGTACTAACGGTCCATCACATCCTTGTACAGCTGCGCCTGCTTCTCTTCCTTCCCATCATAGATACCCAGATAATCGTATACGGCGAAGGCATAATCTACAAAGGCCCGTCCTTGGGCCGTAATGACATGGCCATCCCGGACAACACGCTTCTCGATAAAATTGATCCGGGGAAACGGGTCCTCAACACCAAGCTTGCCGATCTGTTCCTCCGAGCAGGAGGTAGTGAAGCTCAGGTTATCCAAAATACCGGAACGTCCCAAATACTGTGGTCCGTTGCAAATGGCCGCAAGAAGCTTCTCCTCCCGGTTGAGCTTGCGGATCAGCTCCGTCAGCTCCGCCCGCTGCTCAAGAATAGGCCCTCCGGGAATCAGCAGCCCTTCTACATCCGCAAGCTCCATGGCCTCCGCCACCGTGATATCCGGCAGATACGTCAAGCCCGATTCACTGGTGACTGCTTGTTTATCATAACCAACCGTAACGACATTCCGTTTGCCCACATTCCGGATTTTATGCAGCGCCAGTGTGATCTCAAAATCCGCAAAATCCTCCGTAATGACACATAAGACCGTTCCCATTGATATTCTCCTCTGCTGACTTCAAATTTTAAGCTTACAACGGCTTTTGCCCGATGTATAAACCATGATTACTTGCCCCCAAAGTAGAAGGTGCAGTGCAGGTTTGAAGATGATAGTCCACCCACAGCGCAAACTCCTCCGGGGTGAAGCCGTTAACCGTTTGCCGCATATACATGCCGATGCCGTCTGTGGCCGCGTGCTCCAGACGGATGATGCCGCATTCTCCGCACAGCGCCTCCATTTCCTCCGGCAAGTGAAAATAGGCATCCGTCCAGAAGCAATCGGAGTCAGAAGCACTGATCTCCCCCTTATCCAAGATGCGGTCCATCCATTCACGGGTCAGATAACGCTGGTCCATCCGCACCAGGTGAGGGTAAATAAACAGCCTGTTTACATAAGCGATTCCCACGATTCCGCCCGGCCGCAGCACGCGCATACATTCCCGGAGACAGTTCAGTTGGGCAGCGCGGTCTTTAAGATGGTACATGGGGCCCAGACATAACACCGCATCGAAGCTTTCGTCGGCATAGGAGGACAGGTCTGTAGCATCAGCCGGTTCAGCAACGATATTGGTAAGACCTTCTTGAGCAATTATAGCCCGGATCAACTCTACATGTTTGGGCGTCAGATCAGTGGAGGTAACCTTACAGCCCTTTCCGGCAAAATAAAAGGAATAAATGCCTGTCCCTGCACCCAGATCCAAGAGTTCCGAGCCTATAGGTATGTATTTGTCCAAAAGATGGGTGGTGGTAATATACTCGAGCCTTCTGGAGTGATCCGTGGTCAATCTTGCATCTTCATTATATTGCTCGTAATAATGCACAACCGGATTCAAAGGACCGCCTCCGCAGAAAAATAAGTTTCTGAACTGCTGATTATGCTCCGTTCATGCCCCCAACAACATCCGGTGCCCGGATGATCCGCAAGGTTTCCCCTTCGTGAAAAGGCCCGCGCAGCCGTACATGTTCATAAGGTAAAAGCGGGTTGGCAATACGCCGCAGCATCAGCTCTGCAGCACGTTCTCCTGTTTCCCGTTGGAAGAGGATAGGCCGGGACAGGTCAGGCAGATGGGGAACCGCCGCATTCTCGATGGATACCAGCGAAAAATCCTCCGGTACAGACAGTCTCCGGGAGGTTGCCGCCATATACACCCAGGTAGCGGTGTCGGGGATAGCGCTAAGGACGCAGGTGAAGGTGCCGGAGGCCAGCTGTTCCCCCAGCTCCTGCAGCCACCGGGTTTGATCTCTCCCCCTGTGCAGCGCAGTCCCTGTATCCCCCGCCACCGTCATGTCCAACCGTTCCGCCGCATCCAAAAATGCCTGCCACCGTAACCGGAATCCTCTGTGAGGGCCTTTGTCCCCTACATATAACACGCTGCGGTGCCCGTTACGGTGCAGGGCTTCCATCGACTGATACACGGCATGCTCTACATCCCAGATCACACTGTCCACCAATGCGGCGGCCGGCGGATAATTTAACAGGACCTTGGGCATGGGCAAGGCCAATAACGGCTGCTCCATCCATTCCGGCAGCGTGGCGGTCAGAAAAATCCCGTCCATATAAGGGACTCCGTTGGCCGCCAGCCATTGCTCCAAGGCTGCTTCACCGCTCAATTCGGGCGGAACAAGCAAAGGATGCAGCGCGCAGCCCAGCTCATTCAGCCGCTTCTGCGCCCCCTCCAGCTGATGTCGGTGAAAATCCAATGTCCCGTCCAGAAACATGCCGAAGCGCCGCGGCGGTCCGGCTACCCAGGGCAACCGCTCTGCAGTCAGCCCCGCCTCCTGGGCTTTGGTGCGGTAACCCAGCTCTCTGGCCCGGAGAAATACCGCCTCACGGGTTTCCCCGGACATGCCCGGAAGCCCGCGAAGCGCTTTGGAGACCGTATGCACAGTCAAGCCCAAATCTGCAGCCAGCTCCCGGAGCGTCACCTTCTTCCTTCGCGGCATGGTCCTGCCTCCCTCTTCCAATTCCCCTAGGGGTTGCAAACACCCACTTAGATAAATGTAACAGAAATGAAGGTATAATGAAACGGTTTCATTTTTTATAATGGGGTTGAAATCAACGGGAGGAAAAAACAATGACACAAACGATGATTGCTTTGGAACGCCAAATACCCCTTTATGCGGAAACGGAGATTCTTGTGGTGGGGGGAGGTCCTGCCGGAACGGCAGCGGCCATCAGCGCAGCCAGATGCGGACGCAAAACGATTCTTTTGGAGCGTTCAGGCCAATTGGGCGGAATGGGAACCTTGGGGAACGTAAGCATCTATATGCCTGTGGGCAACACAACCGGTATTTACCGGGAGATTGTGGCGGAAACTGTGCCAAACGCGCTGCCTGCCACCCATAAGGACTCCATAGCGCCGCAGTATTCCCCTTTTGAGCTGAGACACTATTTGAACAGCAGATTGGAACGGGAAGGGGTAGACGTGTTCTATCATACCTCCTTCATAGCCGCTATGAAGGAAGGAGACCGGGTGACCGGCGTGATCGCCCATACCCGGGAAGGTCTTAAGGCCTTTGCCGCTCAGGTGGTGATTGATTGCACCGGGGATGCAGCTGTGGCTATGGAGGCAGGAGTGCCCATCCGAAGCGGACGGGATGAAGACGGCATGACCCAGCCCATGACTCTGATGTTTATGATGCAGGATACCGGCAAACCGGTTAAGCCTTTTTTGCCGGAGGATTGTTATACTTACGAAACCGTGGCGGAGCTTCCCCAGGGCAGGCACTTGTATTGGGAACGGTGCGGCAACGGAACTTTGCTGGTGAACATGACCCGGGTGAAGGGCAACGGCGGCCTGATCCGGGATACCAATTATGCGGAGAAGGAAGCGCTGAAGCAGGTATTCTCTGTGGCCCATTATTTGCAGCGCAACGGATTCGAGAATTACATCCTCTCCCATGTGGCGGGACAGACTGGCGTGCGGGAGTCCAACCAGATCGAGGGCTTGTACACTCTGACAGAGGCGGATCTCCTGAACGGCCGGCGTTTCCCGGATGTGGTGGCGCAGACCAATTACGAAATCGACATCCACTCCCCCGACGGCAAAAAAGGAACCGACGAGCGCCACATCGACGGCTACGATATCCCCTACCGCTGTATGGTCCCGGTGAAGGTGGAGGGCTTGCTGGTGGCCGGCCGCTCCATCTCCGCCACCCACGTAGCCATGTCCTCTATGCGGGTACAGCCTACCTGCTACGCCCTGGGCCAAGCTGCCGGCATTGCCGCTTCTTTGGCTGTAGAGGAAAAGCTGCCTGTTGCGGAGATTCCGATGGATACGCTGCATGCACGGTTGGGCGGGCAGGGAGTGGTTTTCCTGAAGTAATGATAGCCGCCCGGTACAGCATTACCTGGCGGCTTTTGTCTGTAGATGGGGCTTCGAAACGCGTGCTTCCTGTCTAACGGACTGACGATCCCTTATTTTGCGCAATTGCCTTCTTTTTAGAGTTTCGCGGACTCACAGGACCTTATTTTCTGGTTTTGCCATCCGTGAGCCCCGGTTACAGTCAACTAACGGCCCCACGGTCCGTAGAAATGGAAAACGGCCGATTTTTCCGCAAGACAGCACAACGAGCCCTCCCGCCGGGAAGCGCGTCCCCTCCCCGGCCCCCGCAAAAAAAAGCGGTCCTGCTCCACAAGGGACAGGACCGCCTACCTGCTACGGACGCACGTGAAAGAGGCTTTGTAAGTTCCGCAGAGCCCTTGCATTCAACCGGAGAGCTTCCTTGATGTTGACTCTGGCTTCCAGCAGCTTACGTCTGGCCCGGCTGGGGTTCGGCACCAAACGCAGATTTTCGTTGATTTCCTCCAGCTGCCTCAGGAGCACAACACGCTGCTTCTTCAAAATGTGGATGGTCCTTCTGATTTTTGCCCATTGCCACGCTGCCATTGGATACACCTCTTTACTATGATGATAGTATAGAAGATGCAGCCAACAGCGCGGCGGATTGTGCAAAACGGTAATTTTGCATAAAAAGGCTTTTATGTATAAAGTGGGTGCACCTTACAAATCTGCTACAGGCGGCTCTCCATACATCCATTTCCATTCGCTGTCGTACAGAAATAAATTCGGCCAGCGCCTCCCGCTGGTATTCCACTCGCAGAACCCGTCCACTGCCGATTGAAATGCCTCCACCTCCGCCAGTCCCTTCTTCTCCACCAACGCCCCCAGCTTTTCCATCAACAAATCAGGCTTGTTCTCGCAGCTGTCCAGTACCCGAAGGAACCATTTCTGGTACGGGAAGAGCTTTTCATTGTAAGCGAGAATCAGCCTGCCGCCAAACAAGACCAAGTTGGAGACCGCATAATCCAGCAGGTACGGATTTCCTTTTTTCAAGGCATCCTTGCAGTACCAATGCCAGGCTTTGAACTGGCCGTAAAACCGGTTGATCTTGTCCTCCTTAAGCTCCAGGGGATAAGCTTGCGCCCGGGCGATCAGCTCCTCTACTCCCTCCACCCGCGAAAAGGAAACAAAAGCGCCTTCAAAGGAATACCGTGTTGCTTCATTCCCGGAGGCAATTACTCTGCGGATAAATTCCAGACTGATAAATTTCCCGTCCACATGATACGGCTTGTGCAGAAATTGAATGTCTCCGGAAGCTAACCGTCTCTCAAATTCCTCCTCCGGCACAACAAGCATTACATCAATATCCGATGCCTCCGTCGCATATCCGTGGGCAATGGAGCCGCCGATGATGACGGCCAGCACCCCGCTGTCCTGGCTTACATCCGCAGTATATTGTCTGATGCTGTCCCGATGGTTCTCAAACATAGCACTACCCCTCCACCGATTCACATATTGAGGCTATGCTATCATCATACTTCTAACCCGGAGAAAATCCATCCCCAATTTAAAAGAGAGCAGCGGGCACTCAACCCATCCGCTCTCTTCTTCCTTGTTTATGGTTTAATACGGAATACCGTCACCGAATGACCCGGAAATTCATAGTCAAAGCCGTTTGCCTGGATATCGAAGCCGCGTTCCTTGGGGACGATCCGCTCCGGCTCCGCGAAGCTGTTCTCATCCGTAAGGGCATAACCCGCCAGCTCATATATCCGGACGGCAGTTGGAGTCACACCAAGCCCTTCCAGCATCACACGAGCACTCAGAGGCTGCTCCTGCACATTCACAGCTTTGACGATCACATCTCCGGTGCCCTGCTCACGGCTTGCGGTGAAATAGAGCGGCTCTACATTGGGAAGACGGTCCTCCGTTTGATGGTCCGGCAGCCCGTTGATAAAGGACCGGATCCTGCGTCCCCGCACCTCCAGCACCAGCTCATAATCTTTGGCCAGCTCCAGCGTAAACATATTCTGCGTCAGGCAGCTTCCCCGCCCATTCACCCGGGCTCCGATAATGGAGTCCTGGTTTTGCCAGCCTCCTACCTCCCAATACAGGAAATTGTCCGCGTCCGTAATGCCGAAGCGGATCACAAACCCGCGGCGCCCGGCCAGCTTCCTGCATTTTAGTCGCAGGGTGTAAGCACTCCAGTCTGTTTTGCCCAGTTCCAGCGCAGCGGCAATTCCTTCGGCTTCCGCTTCCGGCAAATTGGACAGCCGCACGGGGGAATGGCCCAGATCCAGAACCTCTCCCGTTTCGTCATTGGTCAGACTGATGCTTTCGAAGGCCACGTCCGACTGGTCGGCCACCAACGCCAAACCTCCCGTTACCGGGGTTTCCTCAGGCTTGCACGGCTGTCCCAGTCCGGCCGCCTCAACCCGGAGCAGCTCATCGCCCTGATGGTTCATAAACAGCTTCTGCACATAATAGTTGGCTGTACCGAAGGCCTGATGATTATTAAACCAGATCATATCCGGTTTCCAATTGACATAGTCTACATTGCAGAGCATCGGGGCGTAACAGGCCAACCCTACTGCATGGGCATTCCGCTCCAGCCGCGTCATGAAGGCAGCCTCCACCAGCGCATTGTAATAAGTATTGCCCCAGGTGGCGTATTCCCCCAGGAATATCTTGGGCTCATCCGCCTTGAAGCTGTCGTACCGGTCCATATTGGCAAGAAACCATTCCGGCGACTGGTAATAATGCTCATCCACCAGATCGGAGCCGTTCTCCCTGGCGGACTTCCACCCGCGGTCATATTCGCTGCCGGCGGCGAAAGGACCGCTGCTGTTGATGATTTGGATCTCTGGATAACGCTCCCGGATGGCCCGGTGAAAATAGGCGTACCGCTCAAAGAAGGCTTCTCCCACTTCTTCGTTCCCGATAGCCAGATACTCCAAACCGAAAGGCTCGGGATGGCCAAGCGAGGCCCGCACGGCCCCCCACTTTGTATCTGCCGCCCCGTTGGCAAATTCAATCAGATCCAGAGCATCATCGATCCATGGTCCCAACTCGTCCAAGGGAACCGCAGCCTGGTGATGGGGATCGTATCCGGCAGGCAGTACCGGAAGGGGCTTCGCCCCGATATCCTCGCAGAACAGGAAATACTCATAATAGCCCAAACCCAGGGTTTGGTTGTACTGCCAATTGTTCCGCCTTGCCGGCCGTTGGGCAAGATCACCCAAGGTGTTCTTCCACCGGTACATGGAATCCCGGTCCTCTTCATTCAGGGAGCCGTCATGGACCAGGCAGCCTCCGGGGAAGCGCATAAACCTCGGCTTCATATCCGCCAAAAGCTTGGCAATGTCCGCCCGTAAGCCATTTTCACGGCCCAGATAGGTATTCACCGGAAACAGCGACACCATGTCCAGATACAGTCTGCCTTGGCCTTCCGCCAGAATAACCAGTCTGCCGCTGAAATCCGTCTCCCCCGCTTCCAGCACAGTTTCGTATTTTTCCCACCCCACAGCTCCCACTGTGAGCCGTGCATGGGCATAAACCTCACCGGCCGCCGATTCAAGCGAAACCGTCACCCGCTCCTCCAGACCGCCCTCCCTCCGGGCATAAAAAGAAAAGCGGTACTTCTCCCCTTGGCGGATGGAAATTCCGCTGTTAAAGCCTGTGTTCATCAAACCGGCCGATCCCGGTCCCTTCAGCTCCAGCACTGCATAATGGGGATTACGGGCATTCAGAGGCGCCTCATTTTCCACCGTAAGCTCCGCCTGGCCTCCCCGCTCCACCTTCTCCCACGCCATCAAGGCATGATAAGACGGATGGTCAATGGGGTCAAACTCGAAGGAGCGGTTCTGCACCAGCTCGGCATACAGCCCCCCGTCGGCGGCATGGTTCAAGTCCTCAAAAAAAATGCCGAACAAATCGTTCAGCGGGGTAACCGGCGATCCGCAATCAATATGCAATACAGGTTTTATCTTCATGGGGTCATCCATCTCCTTTTCTCCATTCTATGGAGAGGCTTTCCCCGGCACAATTGTCTATCCTGGTCAATTCCTGACCGATTGTGCTTTTTACTTCAACGGCTCCCGAACCGGAACATCCGGAACCAGCTTGCCTTGATGAATCCGGTCCAGCAGCTGCCTGCCGTAGTCGACTATCCGCGCCGACCGGTTCTGTGTGCCCCAATAAATGTCCCCTAAGCCCATTTTGATGCAGCAAATGTGGATGTGTTCTCTCTTAGCCTCCAGTACCTCCAGACCGTAGCCTTGGAAGAAAGCCAGCATCCCCGGAGTATCCTCCGCGAAATACCGTTCGAACAGAATGGAGAAGGTATCTGCATCAATGCCCCACAGCATATTCTCAAAATCGATCATGCCGGCAAACATACCCCGGTTGTCCACCATCCAGTTGCCCGGCGTGGAATCCCAGCTGATGGGAACGGGTTTGACGTTCTCGAAGACTCCCGTATGGCGAAGAGCCCAATCCGCCAGCTCCGCTTCGGCAGGGCTCAATAACTCTTGCGCTCTGCATGAATCGGCAAGCTCTTGAACCGCAGTTTGCACATACTTCACCGGGTCACGGTGGTGGCTGAGCTCGATAGGATTCCCGTCCTTGTCCGGCCGCCCGAACCATTCCCCCGATTGTGAATCATGAAGAAGCCGGGTCAGCTCCCCCGCCTTGCGGTAAGCGGACTGGGAGGCTTCCGGGGTTAATTCAGTCTCCCTCATAATCGTTCCTTCAATAGAAGTGATTAGAACTGCCTGCCAATCCTCTCCTTCGAACACACTCACCAGCTCCGGCGCGTAAGCGCCCAAGGGGGAAATCCAGTGCCGGTACGCATACACCTCCGGATGCCAGCGCTGCTTGCGGGTATATGTCTTGACATAATAATACCGGTTATCTCTGTGGGACTGCACTTTCCAAACACCGGTGCGCTGACTGTTGGGCCGGTAGTTGCCCAGCACCTCATACGGGCCGATCAAGGTACGGACTCTGCTTTCCAATTCCTGCGGATACAAGGATAAGGGTTCCATGCTTTCTCCTCTCGTTAGCTGCGGGTGCGGCTGTGGGCGGATCTGTATTTAAGGGGGGTGACCCCCATCACCTTCTTAAACAGGTGGATAAAATAAGAGGGGTTGTCGTAGCCGATGGTATCGGCGATCAAACTGACCGGCAGGTCCGTGGTGTCCAGAAGCCGGCAGGCCTGTTTAATCCGCCGGGCAATGAGATAATCGCTGATGCTGCTCCCTGTTTCCTCCCGGAAAATCCGGGAAATATAATTGTTGGACAAATGCAGGGCTGCCGCCAATTGGTCCATGGAGATTTTTTCATGATAATGTGCTTCAATCCAGCTCATCACCCGCTCCGAATACCGGGCTCCCCGCAAGGGTTTGGGCTGACCGGTTGGGCCGCTGCCCGCAAAGGCCGCCCCAGGCAGATGCTCCAGAAATTGCAGAAAAAACAGCGTCAGCTCCTCCGGGTCCTCTCCTTTGCCGCCAGAATGGGCTTGCTCATAGCTGTCAAATACCCATTCCATCCGCTGCGCATCCTGCTTAAGATCATATGCATGGGGGTTCCCGCTGCTGTCCCGGCACAGCGCCTCGAACCTGGCCCGCCGGACCGGGAATGCCCGCAGGAGCTCCTCTGCCGCCAACGGGTCCACATAGAAGATCGACCGTTCATAAGGCTCCTCCGGGGATACCTCCACATACACCTGATGGAGCTGGTACGGCTGGAAAAAGAACAGCATCCCCTTTTGCAGTCGGTAGGTCTGACGGTTCAGGACAACCGTCCCCTTCCCTTGGTGGACCAGCATACATTCACAGCATTGATGCCAGTGGTAATATCCCTTGAAGTGCTTCTCGATGCGGATCCGGTGATCCCAGAACATGGTGGAGTGGTCAAAATAGACAGGCTCGAACAGCTTATTCATCAGGCACCCCAGTTCGATAGAATAGTGATATTTCCTCATAGTATGCCATAATTTTCGCCTGTACGGCAATGCTATAATCGGGATAAATCCGGTTATTCTACTATTTAATATATGAGGTGTCCATATGGAAAAAGTGACAAACGGCATTTGGAAAATGAGCTTTGGTGAACCTGAGCCGCATACGCCTGTCCGGTACCGCAGCGCTCCCGCCAAGGAAGAGGCTCTTCTGAAACTGGATTGTCCGGGCAAACCGCCGTTTGTTGAGGATGAGGTTTCCATCCGGGCAACACCCAGAGGAATCCTCATTGAGCTGCCTCTAGACGGGGACGAGCATATCTATGGCTTCGGCCTGCAGCTCCATGCGGTGGACCACACCGGCCGCAAAAAGGTGATCCGTGTCAACAGCGACCCTGTCGCCGATACCGGAGACAGTCATGCCCCTGTCCCCTTCTATGTATCCACCAAAGGCTACGGAGTGCTGGTGGATACCAACCGGTATGCCGCCTTTTATTGCGGAACCAATCTCCGTAAAGGGGAATCCGAGCACAAGAAGCAGGAGAAGAAGGCCATCGGCACCTCCGAAATCGAGCTGTACGGCTACCAGGTATCGGAGGGCAACCGCACGGTGTCAGTGGATATTCCCTCCGCACAGGGAATTGAAGTTTATTTCTTCGAAGGGCCGGGGCTCCTGGAGGCGGTGCAGCGCTACAATCTGTTCTCAGGAGGAGGCGCTCTCCCGCCGATGTGGGGCTTGGGCATGTGGTACCGCGCCTACAGCGCTGCCAAGAAGGAGGATGTGATGCGGCTGGCCCGCACCTTCCGGGAGGACGGTATGCCGGTGGATGTGTTCGGCTTTGAGCCGGGCTGGCAGACCAAGGCCTATTCCTGCTCCTTCGTCTGGGACGAAGGCCGTTTCCCGGACCACGAAGCTATGCTTCAGGAGCTGTACGGCATGGACTACCGTGTGAACCTGTGGGAGCATCTATTCGTGCATCCCTCTTCTCCCATGTATGAAAGCCTGAAGCCCCATTCCGGGGATTATGAGGTTTGGGAGGGTTTGGTGCCTGATTTGTCTGTGGAGGAGGCCTCCGCCATATTTGCCCGACATCACAAGGAAGCCTTCGTGGACAAGGGGATTGCCGGCTTCAAGCTGGATGAATGCGACAGCTCCGATTATGTCCACTCCAATTGGTCCTTCCCGGACATTGCGGCCTTTCCCTCCGGCATGGATGGTGAGCAGATGCATAACCAATTGGGCACTCTTTACCAGCAGACCATATTGGCCCCTTACGAAGAAGCGGGCAAACGGACTCTCTCCCAGGTGAGAGCCTCCGGCGCTATGGCGGCCCCGATGCCTTTTGTGCTGTACAGTGATCTCTATAACCATAAGGTCTTCATCCGTGGAGTGGTCAACTGCGGCTTCTCCGGACTGTTATGGTCCCCCGAGGTCCGCCAGGCGGAATCCCCGGAGGATCTGGTCCGCCGGATCCAAACTGCCGTATTTTCGCCTATGGCTCTGCTGAACTGCTGGCGGATCCCCAACCCGCCCTGGATGCAAGTGGACCGGGATAAAAATGTGGCCGGAGAGTTCCTTCCTAATTATGAGGAAATCCGAGACCTGTGCCGCACTCTGTTCCAGGTCCGGATGTCCCTGATCCCCTATCTGTATACGGCGTATGCCCGTTACAGTGAGGAAGGGCTGCCGCCGTTCCGCGCTCTGGTGATGGACTATCCTGAGGATCCCCGCACCTATGGCATTGATGACGCGTACATGATGGGAGATTCACTCCTGGTGGCTCCCGTCATAACGGGTACTACGGAACGCCAGGTTTATTTGCCGGAGGGTGTATGGCACTGCTTCTGGACCCGCCGAACTTACGAAGGGGGCCAAACCTACACACTTGCACCGGGATTGGAGCAGATTCCCGTATTCGTGAAGGACGGTACCTTATTGCCGTTGGCCAAACCTCTTCCGTTTGTAGGGGACGATGCCATGTTTCAGGTGGAGCTGCATGCCTTCGGTACCGGTGCCCGGGAATGCATCTTATATGAAGATGACGGAATTTCGTATGCATACCGGGAAGGCCGGCATAATTGGCTCAAGGTAGAAGTGGACCAAGAAAACAGGGTCCATGTGGACCGCACCGGAGATTTTACAGGATGCCGCTACCAATTCTCGGACGCCGGAAACCAGCAGCCCGCGCAGGAATAGTTGATAAATACCAAACCCCCGGGGAACCGCCGCTTATTGCGGGTATCCGGGGGTTTTTATATTTATGGACGCAGCGCCAACGGACTGTTCTGGACTGTCTCGATCCAAACGCTGGCGATCAGTTCATGCCCGGCTGCCGTAGGGTGGACACCGTCTGCAGCCCAGAAGGAGGCTGCCGCCCGTTTGGAGGCCTCATCAAAGGCTTGCTGCAGCGGAACGAACACAGCGCCCGTTTCCTCGGCCAGCTGCCGGACCACCGCCTGGTAGGCACCCACCAGACTCTTCCACTCTTCCCAACGCTCCTGGGTAGCGCCGCAATTCAGAATGAACGGCTCCATCAGGATAAGTCCGGTTTTGGGCAAATAAACCTTGGTAATCTCCAGCAGATGGCGGTACGAGCTTTCGAACCGGTCTGCGGCGCCCTCCGGGAGTTCGTTCACGATCCGCCACGCATCATTCACACCGATCAGAATGCTCAAGCGCTCCGGATACAAATAAATGGCGTCCTCGTTCCAACGGGCATACAAATCCGAAACCCGGTTTCCGCTGACTCCACGGTTCAGAAAAACTGGTGTGGACTCCGCCAGCTGAACCCCCAGCTTGCCTGCAACCCGGGCGGAATATCCATGGCCCAGACTGTATGCATCAGCCCGGTTCCGGCCGGTGTCGGTAATAGAATCTCCTTGAAACAAAACATCGACAGCTTGTTCAAAACGCATTTCCTTGCTCCCCTTTTTCATGAGATGAGATGGATGAATCAAAGGCGGTGCCGTAAGCGTTATCGATAACAGGTGCATTATACCATAAGTATCCCGCAGGGAGGTACATGCTATCAGCTTTTTTTGGCATTTGTGAGAAGGCGTCAGAAGGTACGCATGATTTTGCCGCATGCCGCATTCCATGTAATATGCGCCTCATGATATCCGCCTGACGCAAGGAGCGATTCGGATGAAGCTTGATTTGGGCTGCGGCAGCAGCAAGCATGAGGGTTTTTTCGGGATTGACAAGAAGCAGCTGGAGGGGGTTGATCTGGTATGGGATCTTAACAAAGGGATACCTCTTCCTGATAATTCAGCAGAATGGGTGATGGTTTGCCGCTTTGCCCATGTGGACGATTGGCAGGCCTTCATGTCGGAAATCCACCGGGTGCTGATCCATCGCGGCATTGTCTGTATTCTTGCTCCTTATGCCCATAGCTTCCGTCACATCTCCAACCCGCTGCTCAAACACCGTTTTGACGAACGGACCCCCAGGTATTGGACCGGCGATTTTTTTCAGCCTCCCCACTGCCCTGTATCGCCACCCGTTGCCGATTACGGAGAAGGGTTGGACGTTCCGTTTGATTTCCGCCTGCTGCGTATGGAGCTGTTCTATGCCGAGAGTTTCCGGCCCCCCTTTTATGACCAGGAGGAGCTTGAAATGCTCTTATCCCTGCAGGTCAATCTGGTGGACGAAATCATGTACCATCTGGTGGCCGTGAAGGCGCCCGTTGCTGCGGAGGAGCTGGAGAAGCTGGCCCGGCAATCCTTCCCGGAGCCTTTCTGTGCGTCCCGCTTGCGTCTGGAAAGGGAGAGCTGGCCCGACGGGGAGGAAGCCGGTCCTTCCCAAACCTCCGGAGACGCAGAGCATGTCACAGCCCCGGCTGCCACCTCCTCCACCTCCACCCGCTTCCGCAAAAAGAAACCGCTCCTCCACCGCAGCCGCAAAAAGCGTTCACGAATCCATTACTAGTTTTTCCAAATAAGGTTCTAAAGGACAAACAAAAAGAAAACAGGTTTGCCATATAGTGGTATGGGTGCGCCTCTTGTGTGCCTGCCCATGCGGAATTTTTCTCATGGAGGTGGATATCATTCCACTCATAGTTCGTTCCACCGTCAATGCTACCGGCGCCATTGTCTTTACCGGCAATACGCTGGGTCTGAGCCGTTCCGACACCTCCGGAGTGCCCGGAACGCAGGACAGCATTGGAGCCTTCGTCACAACCAACACGGCATTGCGTTACGGCACCTATCCCTTTGGAACTACTGACCAGTATCTGCTCAACAGTTCCTCCGCTGTTCTGAGTATGCCGGCGGGGAGCACGGTGCTTTATGCGGAGTTGATATGGGGAGGGACGTATTCCAACGGAAACGTCAATCTGGTCTCCGCCATCAACAACCCTGTTTCCTTCACGACCCCCGCCGGAACCTTCGATGTGACGCCGGATACCGCTACATACAACCAGTTCGACCTGGGCAACGGCGCACTTGGTTATGTGAGAACCGCCAATGTGACCACTCTGGTTGCCCAGGGAAGCTCTGGGACCTATACCACCGGGCGTGTAGTGGGCACAATCGTCACCAGCAACGATCCCACCGCCAACAACACAGGCTGGACCCTGGGCGTTATCTATTCCAATCCGGGGCTGCCCTTCCGGAACATGTCGCTCCGGGCCGGAGCCGTCCTGGTTCAGGCCAACTCCTCACCGGTAACCAACACCATCACCGGCTTCTCCACACCAACCTCCGGGACAGTAGGGGCAAGGGCATTGTTCAGCGCCCAGGAGGGAGACGCAAACCGGACAGGGGACCAGGCGCTGTTCGGACCCACGGCGAATTCGCTGGTTGCTCTGTCGGGACCCAACAACTTTGCCGCCAACTTCTTTGCATCGCAGATTAATAACAGTCTGGGACAATTGGATACCACCGGAACCTTCGGCACCCGCAACCAGACCAATGGTGCGCCGGGCACCAATATTGTGGGGGGCAGGCAGGGCTGGGATATTACCAATGTGGATGTTTCCTCCACGCTGGTCAACAACCAGACCACCGCCGTTCTCCGCCTTACCACTTCGGGTGACGCCTATGTGCTTAACGCCAACGCTATCCAGATCGACATTAACGCCCCCCGTGTCAATGTTAGCAAAAGTGCCAATGTGACCGGCGCCTTGTTAGGCGATACCATCCGCTATACGGTAACCATAACCAATACGGGCACGGCCAATGCCACTGATGTCGTCATTACCGATGCCATTC
This sequence comes from Paenibacillus mesotrionivorans, assembly GCF_046098205.1. NCBI lineage: Bacteria > Bacillati > Bacillota > Bacilli > Caryophanales > Paenibacillaceae > Paenibacillus > Paenibacillus mesotrionivorans. The sequence continues at coordinate 92,889 of NZ_JBJURJ010000017.1, forward strand.
CCTCAGGGGGCACCTTTGTTCCCGGCAGTGTTACGGTTGGAGGGATTCCCCGGCCCAATGCTGTGATCTCCAGCGGCGTTTCCTTAGGCACACTGGCACCTTCCGCTTCTTTCACCGTGGCCTACAGCGTCCAGATTACCTCCTCCCCCCAGAACCAGCAAACCGTAAATACCGCCAACGTCTCCTTCAACTTCCAAAGCATTCCGGGGGGGCCGGTAACCTCTGCGATCATCCCGTCCAATTCCGTAGCAATCCCTGTATACTCGCCCATTCTTGTGCTTGCCAAAACCGCCAACACCTCCAACGCCACAGTTGGCAGCACTGTAACCTATACCATCCAGGCCAGCAATTCCGGGAATATTGCCGCCACCACCACGGTCTCTGACCCGATTCCCGCCGGCACCACCTTTGTCCCGAACAGCGTGACGGTAAATGGGGTGACTGTACCGGGTGCCAACATTGCTACCGGTGTGTCCGTGGGCTCCATTGCGCCCTCCTCATCGGCAATCATTACCTTCCAGGTGCTGGTGCAGAGCCTGCCTTCTCCGCCGCAGCTGAACAACCAAGCTTCAGCCGCCTATACCTTCACAGTGCCTGACGGCAGAACCTCATCCGGCTCCGCTGCATCCAACACCGTCACCATTCCAGTGGCGCTGCCCAATGTAACGGCAGTCAAAAGCGCCAATTTCCCGGATGTTACAGTCGGGGAGGCCGTTACCTATACCACCGTAGTCACCAACAACGGTATCGCTGCCGTCACCAATGTAATTGTTACCGATCCTGGGCCCAGCGGAGGGGTATTTGTTCCTGGCTCAGTAACTGTGAACGGGGCTCCGCAGCCCTCGGGCAATCCCGCCAGCGGCATACCCATCGGCACCCTTGGACCGGGAGCCAGCACCACCGTTACCTTCCAGTTTACCTCCACCACCCTTCCTAATCCGGCCCAATTCGTCAACCGGGCATCCGTTGCCTATAGCTCAGGGGCATTTCAGGGTCTGACCCTGACCAACACCGTCACCATTCCCGTTTTCCAGCCGATTCTCAATCTGATCAAATCCGTCAACCAGTCCGTAGCCACTGTGGGAGACACCCTGGTTTATACGGTCATTGTCCAGAATACGGGCAACTATGCCGCCCAGGTCACCTTAACGGATACCACCCCCGCGGGCACAGCATTCGTCCCGGGAAGCGTAACCGTAAACTCCCTTCCTGTTCCGGGGGCTTCACCGGTCACCGGAATTCCTGTAGGCTCGGTTGCTCCCGGCAGTGCTGTCCGGGTTACCTTCTCATACCTGCTGCAGACCCTTCCCGCCCCGCCGCGTGTGGTTAACCAGGCTACAGCAGCCTTCTCCTTTACCCTGCCCAGCGGACGGAGCATAACCGGGACCCCTGTCGTTTCCAACATTGTGGATATACCGGCTACTGCCCCCAACGTCACTGTCGCCAAAAGCGCCAATTTTACCACGGTCACCCTGAATGATGTTATTGTCTACACTGTCGTGATCACCAACAACGGAGCCCAGACCGTAAACAATGTGATTTTCTCCGATGCCATTCCTGCCAGCACCGTTTTCGTCCCAGGCTCGGTAACCGTCAACGGAGTGGTCTCTCCTGCGGCAGATCCCACCACCGGCATGTCCTTGTCTCCCATTGCGCCGGGTGTGACCACCACCGTGGTTTTTTCCGCACGGGTGGTCTCCATCCCCAACGCCAATCCTGCTTTTTTAAGCAACCGGGCCAATGTCAGTTATACCTCCGGTGCCTTCACGGGAACCTCTTCGTCCCCGCTGATCAATACGTTGGCTTATCTTCCCGTCATCAGCGTCGCCAAGTCCTCCAGCACCAACAACGCCACGGTAGGAGACACCTTCTCGTACACGTTGACGTTGAATAATACCGGCAACTACCCGGCGCAGGTCACCCTGTTTGATGCCCTTGCTCCCGAAACACAATTTGTGCCCAACAGCGTCATTATCAACGGTTTTCCCAATCCCGGCGTAAGCCCGGATACGGGCATTCCCCTGGATACCGTGGCCGCCGGGGAAACGTATATTGTCAGCTTCTCGGTGGCCATTCTCTCTATCCCCGCCAACCAGACGCTGAATAATACAGCAGCAGGCCCGTTCACATATACGTTGCCGGACGGCAGAAGCCTGTCTGGCTCAAGCACCTCCAACACGACTGCAGTGCGAGTTTCTGCTCCTAATGTTTCGGTTGTAAAGAGTGTCAACGCAATCGATGCAGTCAACGGCGACATTCTGACGTATATCTCGGTTGTGACCAACAACGGCCTCTCGCCCATCAACAATGCAGTCCTTAGCGACGTCGTCCCGCCAGGCTCCACCTTTGTTTCCGGAAGCGTAACGGTTAACGGTGCTCCGGTGCCGTCCGCCTCTCCTGCTACCGGCATCCCAATCGGCACAGTGGCCGCAGGCGCCGCTGCAACCGTGACCTTCGAGGTGATCATTTCTATGCCGGTTCCGGCCATATTATCAAATCAGGCTTCTGTCAGCTTTACGTCCGGAGTATTCTCCGCTTCCTCCTTATCCAATGTTACCCAAACTCCTGTCACCCAGCCGACCATCACACTGGTGAAAACTGCTGATACGGCATTGGCGACGGTAGGCGATACCGTTGTTTATACAATTGCAGTCTCCAATACCGGGAATGTAGCGGCCCAACTGACCCTGACGGACATTATCCCGGCAGGCACCACCTTTATCCCGAACACGGTCATTGTGGGCGGAAGCAGTGTGCCGGGAGCCGATCCGGGAGCCGGCATTGTAGTCGGAACCGTGGCGCCGGGTGCAACCATCTCCGTTTTGTTCTCTGTCCTGGTCACATCTCTGCCTCCGACCCAGCAGCTGTCCAATCAGGCCAGCGCCGCCTTTACCTTTGTACCGCCTGACGGACGCACTCTGACAGGCAGCGCCGTATCCAACGTGCAGACGGTGCCTGTCACGGAGCCCAGTGTAGCCATCGTCAAGAGTACCACCACCACAACCACCACTGTGGGCGATACCATTCCGTATACGGTTGTGGTCACTAACAATGGCATCGTTGCTATCACCAACGCAGTGGTAACGGATCCGGTGCCCGCCGGCACATCCTTTGTGCCCGGTACCGTTTTCGTCAATGGAGTTCTTGTGCCCGCCGCCTTCCCGCCAGCCGGTATACCGATAGGGACAATCGCTCCTGGCGCCTCGACCACCGTAACCTTCAGCCTGCTTGTGAATTCACTGCCTTCACCGGCGGCTGTCACCAATCAAGCGTCCGTCTCCTTCACCTCCGGGGCGTTCAACGGGACCAACTTCTCCAATACCCTGTCTGTTCCGGTATTCCAACCGATCCTGTCCGCCGTCAAAACACCCGGCGTCACGAATGCAACGGTGGGCGATACCTTGTCGTATACGATTGCCGTTACCAACACCGGCAACTTCGGTGCGGCTGCCGTTGTGACGGACAATATTCCCTCCGGCACCTCCTTCGTGCCCAATAGCGTCATTATCGACGGTGTTCCCGCAGCAGGAGTATCACCCGCTACAGGCATTCCTATCGCAATCGTCAACCCGGGCCAGACCGTTCAAGTCACCTTCTCCGTCATCATCGACTTCCTGCCGACTCCACAGCAGTTGAACAACCAGGCTACCGTAACCTTTACGTACACATTGCCGGACGGCAGAGTCTTCACCGGCTCCATTGTATCCAACACGGCTACGGTTTCGGTAACGGCGCCGAATGTAACAGTCGTCAAATCCACCCCGTCCACCGTAGCAGCCATAAACGATGTGATTGCCTACAGCATTTCCGTCACCAACAACGGCATTACCGCCATCAGCAATACGGTGTTAACCGACCCGATTCCCGCCGGCTCAGCCTTTGTACCCGGCAGCGTCACCATCAACGGTATTCCGCAGCCTTCCGCTACCCCGGTTGCCGGCATCATCCTGGGCACTATTGCTCCTGGAGCCACTGTACTGGTAGGCTTCAGCATCACGGTCACCTCCTTGCTGAACCCGGCGGTGATTACCAACCAATCATCAGTCAGCTTCACATCCGGCTCGTTCTCGGCAACCTCCTTCTCCAATGTTGTCAGCACACCTGTTTTCCAACCGGTTCTGTCTGTAGCCAAATCCTCCAGCTCTGCCAACGCCACCGTGGGGGATACCATTGTGTATACCTCTGTCATCACCAATACGGGCAACTTCGGGGCAGCGGTCATCCTCACCGACCCGATACCGGCGGGCACTACCTTTGTGCCTAACAGCGTTATTGTCAATGGCAACAGCCTCGCCGGAGCCGATCCTGCTACAGGCATTAATGCGGGCATCGTTGTGCCTGGTGTACCGGTAACCGTCACCTTCTCGGTAATCATCACCTCACTGCCGCCCACCCAGCAGCTGGTGAACCAATCCACTGCAGACTTCACGTTTACGCTGCCGGACGGAAGGACACTGACAGGCGCTGTGCCGTCCAATACCTCCACCACTACCGTCTCTTCGCCTACGGTAACCCTGGCCAAAAGCACCACCTTCACCGCCGTATCCGTTGGCGATGTGGTTCCGTACACGATCATCATCACCAACGAAGGCATTGCTAACGTCAATGATGTGGTTCTGGTGGATCCGATTCCGCAAGGCTCCGCCTTCGTTCCCGGCAGCGTAGTGGTGGATGGGGCTGCCCGTCCTACCGCCAACCCGGCCTCCGGGGTCTCCATCGGCACAATTGCGCCGGGAGCCACCGTAACGGTCACATTCAACGTCACGGTCACTTCACTGCCCGTTAGCCAACTCCTGACCAATACCGCCAGCGCCAGCTTTACCTCCGGAGCTTTCTCCGGTGTGTCCTTCTCCAACACAGTGAGCACTCCTGCTTTTGTCCCAATTCTCTCTGTGGTTAAGGGCTCTAATGTAACGGTAGCCACGGTTGGCGACACCATCGTTTACTTCGTGAATTTAACCAACACCGGCAATGTTGCCGCATTGGCCACCTTAAGTGATCCGGTTCCCGCCGGAGGAGAATTTGTGCCCAACAGCGTTGTCGTCAACGGTGTGCCTGTGCCGGGGGTAGATCCGACCGCCGGAATTCCTGTGGGGACGATTCCTCCGGGTGGAACAGTAACCATTACGCTTACCCTGCAGGTGGAGATCGATACCCTGCCGCCGTCCCAGCAATTGGTGAACTCCGCGACGGCCAACTACACCTATCTGCTGCCTGACGGCAGAACTCTGCCGGGCTCCTCCACCTCCAATACGGTTGTAATTCCGGTATCCTCTCCGAATGTCAGCGCCGTGAAGAGCACCACCGCAATTGACGCCGTATCCGGCGACATCATCACCTACTCCATCGCAGTCACCAATAACGGGATTTCGCCTGTTAATAATGTGGTCCTGGTGGATCCGGCGCCTGTAGGAACCTCCTTTGTACCGGGCAGCGTGGCTGTTGACGGCACACCCGTTCCCGCCGCTAATCCGGCAGCAGGTGTCCAGTTGGGCTCCATCGCAGCAGGAGCGACTGTTATTGTAACCTTCCAGGTGCTGGTCTTGTCATGAGCATCAACCCGCCGGTAAACAACGTTGTTCGGAATCAATCCCACATCAGGTATAGCTTCGGCGAGAACAGCTTTGTCACCTATTCCAATATTACCGATACCCCCCTTGTGGGACCGCAATTGTCCATTACAAAAGGAACTGCCGCTGTAGAAGCGCAACCGGGTGCACCGGTTGCCTTCTACGCGGTCATCGCCAACACAGGCAACCGTGCAGCCGATGTGACGCTTTATGATCTGTTGCCGGGCAGCACACAATTTGTGCCGAACAGCGTCAGCCGGGATCAGGTTCCGATACCAGGGGCGGATTTGGCGGCTGGATACCATCTGGGTCTTATTTATCCGGGAACGCAAACGGTAATTGCCTACCAGCTAATGGTGAGCGCCACCAGCACTGCCGGACAGCTGGTAAACCGGCTGCTGGCCAGATATGTGTTTACCTCAGGAGACGGCCGGTTGGTTGACGGGGAGGTGTTGTCCAACGAGGTCAGCATCGCGGTGGACCCGGTGAGCGGCGTTGAGCTCGCGGTGGTGCTTTCGGTGGACAAAAGCCGCGCTGCGCCAGGTGAAGCCCTGCGTTATACGCTTCTGATTGTCAACCAGGGGGTACTGTCTGCGGAGGTGACTGCCTTCATTCCCATCCCGGAGGGCACACTGTTTGTTCCCAACAGCCTGACCGTTAACGGCATTCTGCGCAGCGGCAGTTTTCCGCCAAGCGGCATTTCTTTGGGGATTCTTCTTCCGCAGGGTGAAGTGACCGTTTCATTCGAGGTAACCGTGCCGGGCTACGGGACCGCTTATCCTGGTCTCATTCTGCAGGATCAAGCCAACGTAACCGCCACCTACACCCTGCCGGACCGGCAGGAAATCGAAACGGAACAGATCGTCTCCAATCCGGTTTCCACTACCCTGTATTTTCCTGTATTTCAAGTAGACATTTCAGCGATGCCCGGCATTGTTGCGCCAGAGGAGCCCGTTGATTTGATCGTCACCATTATCAATACCGGAAACCTCGAGGCGGTGGCCGATCTGGGCAGGCTGATCCCGGGTCAGCTCATCCTAGTGCCCGGCAGCTTCCGCATCAACGGCACCTCTGCACCCGATCCAGGGCGGGATGGTCTATTGGGTCTGACTGTTGTTTCCCCCCAGCAGCGTCTCGTGATCACGTACAGGGCCATTGTCAGCCCGTTTATCGTCAGCCCTACCCTTACAGGCAGCGTAGTCCTGTATTACACCTTCACCCTGAATGGAAATGTGTTCCGTGGGGAGGTGTCCTCCAACCTGTACCGGCTGATTGTGGAAACCTTAGATGAATAATATTTATTTCAAAAGCAAAAACCCGTGCGCCTCTTGCACGGGTTTTTGCTTTACTCTGCGGTTATTCCTGATGCTTGGCCCGCCAGGCGGCGATTTTCTCTACCCATTCCTTGACCCGTGCCTCGTTCCCCTGGGTGGTAGGTTTGTAATACTGCCGGTCCCGCAGGGATTCGGGCAGGCATTCCATCATGGTCAGCTTCTCCTCCGTGTCATGGGCGTACTGGTAGCCTTCCCCGTAGCGCAGCTCCTGCATCAGCTTTGTAGGGGCATTGCGCAGATGCAGAGGCACCGGCTCCGCCATCATCTGAAGGGCATCCGCCTTGGCGCTGCTGTATGCTTCGTACAGCGCATTGGACTTGGGCGCCAGGGACAGATGAGTCACCGCATGGGTCAAGTGAACGGTGCATTCCGGCATCCCGATAAAATGGCAGGCCTGATACACGCTGACTGCGATGTCCAACGCTCGGCTATCCGCCATGCCAATATCCTCACTGGCAAACCGAACCAGCCGTCTGGCCACATACAGGGGATCCTCCCCCGCTTCCAGCATACGGGCCAGCCAATAAACCGCGGCGTTCACATCGGAGTTGCGCATGGATTTGTGCAGCGCGGAGATCAGGTTGTAATGCTCCTCGCCGTTTTTATCGTACAAAAGAGACTTTTTGCTGATGCACTGCTCGATGATTTCCTTAGTGACGGTAATGCTCTCCGCATCCTGAACACCATTCAGCACAACCATCTCCAGAGTATTCAGCGCCACCCGCGCATCTCCATTGGCAAAATTGGCAATCAGGAGCAGCATCTCCTCCGTTATAACAAGCCGGGTCCAGCCGAAGCCGCGGGGGTCGGTTGTTGCCAGCTTCAACAGCTGCAGCAGATCCGGCGCCGACAGCGCATGCAAAACAAACACCTTGCAGCGGGACAGCAAAGCCGCGTTGATTTCAAAGGAGGGATTTTCCGTGGTCGCTCCGATGAGAATGATGCTTCCCTTTTCCACAAAGGGCAAAAATGCGTCCTGCTGGGCCTTATTGAACCGGTGGATTTCATCTACGAACAGGATGGTTTTTTCCCCCATCAGCCGGTTGTGCTCCGCCCGGGTCATAACCTCCTTGATTTCCTTTATGCCGCTGGTTACCGCGCTGAAGTCCACAAATTGCGCTTTGGTTTTATGGGCGATAATCCGCGCCAGGGTGGTTTTGCCCACACCGGGCGGACCCCAGAAGATCATGGAGGGCACGATGTCCTGCTCCACCATCTGCCGGAGCACCTTGCCCTCACCCAACAGGTGGCTTTGGCCCACATAATCGGACAAGCTGTCCGGACGCAGGCGGCTGGCCAAGGGACTGCTCCAGGCCCGGTCGTCAAACAAGGATGGCTCCTCCATCTCGCAGTCTTCCTTTCAGGTTTGGTTTAAAGGATATATCCTCTATTTTACAGTGTCCGCCAGTGCCGTCAACCTGGGCCCGGAAGGGGTATTTTCAGATAAAAATACCCCTCCCCGGAAACTGCATGTTTCAAGGGAGAGGTATTACACGAAAGACCGGTTTTAATTATGCTCATCCGTTTTGTATTCCAAAATATCTCCGGGCTGACACTCCAGTGCCTTGCAAATGGCCTCCAGTGTTGAAAACCGGATAGCCTTGGCCTTCCCGTTTTTGAGAATGGACAGGTTTGCCATGGTAATGCCAACCCGTTCCGAAAGCTCCGTGACACTCATTTTCCGCTTCGCCAGCATGACATCAATGTTGATAATAATAGCCATATCCGTCACCTCAAACCGTCAGATCAAGCTCTGATTGGATATCGATGGCATTCTTCAACAGCTTCTGCAGGACAGCTGCAAAAACGGCGATTACCATAGAGGCGAAAACGAAGACCAAATTGACTAAAACGATGCCAGGTGCATCGTCCTGCTGCCCCAGGATGAGGAAAAACGGCAGAATGGCTACAAACACAAGACTGATGGCGACGGCGCTGGCCTTAATCCGCTTCAGGGCGGCCACCGACAATTCCGAGAAGGCGTTATTCCTGTCGATAAAACCAAGCAGCCGCAATGCCTGAAAAAGCGCATAATAAAACGGTATGGTGGTGAGGTACAAACCACCCACAATCGGATAAATCACATAACCCGGATAATCCTCCAGCAGCTCCTTGCCAACCAAAGGCAAACCCAGTATGCATACGGCCAGAATCAGAAGCCCAATCAGAACAACCGTCGCCTTCAAAAAAAGCGTCGATCCCCGTGCCATGACAACATCACTCCAATTCATTTATGTCATGTTGATTGTAGCATCCGATTTATCGATTAACAATATATTTTTATTGTATTTTGTTATTTTTTTATTCTTTTAAGGACTCACTTCCCTGAAAGTGGCATCTTCCTGGAAGGTGGCTTCCGTGCCAGCCTGGGCATAAAGCAGATAGTTGGTATGCCGCAGGTATTTGGCGGAGTCCGCCCAGGTCTGGTAGGAGGCTCTCTGCGGATCGGCCAAACCCGCGACCCGGCGGAAGGTAGCCTCGTTCTTGAAGGCGGCGGTGCTGTCATTCAGGTCCAGCCATACCTCTCCATTGGTGCGAACCCGAAGATAACGGCCCGGGAAGTTGACGGATTCAAAGGAGATACCGGCAGCATCCGCCAGTCCGGCAACCATTTTGAATTGGGCATCAGCAGCCGGAGACACATTGGCGTCCAGCCGGACCCGGTAGCTGCTGTGGCGGACATTACGGTCCGGATAATTAAAGGACTGCAGGCGGACGTTCACCGCAACCGGCTCCACTCTCCATTGCTGGTTGGCTCCCAGCACGTACCGCCATTGCTGGATCAGTGCGCCTTCGGCAGTGTTATTGCCCGCTGCATCCGCAGGTTTATTGGATTGCACCGGCGTAATCCGGTGATACCCCGCTCCGGTGGGGATAAAGGCAAACCTCTGGTTATCCCCGCCGTTACTGGACCCCAACACAAACTTGGCCCCATGCTCCAATGAACCTCCTGCCACCTCCAGAGCCAAGCCACTCTGGGTGTTCTTAATGCTGTATTGGCCACCGCCCAGATGGGTCACTGTCCACTGCTGGAGGGCTGCTCCCGTGTAGGTGGACTTGCGCACCTGCGCACCTCCGGCGGTTCCGGCCGCTTCCATAACCTTGCCGTCCAGACGTAAGGAGAAGCGGTATATGCCGTCAGGAATATTCCCTTCGGGGAGTGCAGCCGTACCGCCCCCGCCCGCTGGCCGGGTATACAGTAAGGTACCGAAGCCCAACTGGTCAAAGGTGGAGGGATATTGAATGTTCGGTCCGCCTTCCGGTCTTACCAGAGCCGCTCTTGCCGCAATGTTGGGCACGGAAAGCCCCTTGCGTTTGGCATAATGGTTATAGATCATTTCCCAGATGGACCGGTATTCATTGCGGTTGTCAGCGGAAATTACCGCGTGGGTCTGCACTGCTCCGTTGGTGCCCGAGCCCCATTCATAAGCGGCAAAGGGAACATTGTCATCTCCGTTATTGTATTTGGCCACATATTCTGCTGCACGCAGGAAACGGTTGTTGGCCCAACCGTAAAGATCCTCTCCCTGATTCCAGGCCATTTCGTTGACGACGGCCATGAGTCCCACACCCAGCTGGGTATGCGCCTGGTCACGCCCGGACTCCTGCCATTGGGCCAGCCCGTTGGGATGGAGAAAAGGAATTGCATTGTAGATGGAGCCGTTCCCCGCCCCATGTTTGAAATACTCTACACCCATATCGTAAATATCCCGCCGGTCGCAGAAAATTCCGATAGCAACGGTTGCCGCCATATTAGCGAGATCCCAGTTGGCCCAATAATTCTGGATATAGGCGTCATTGTGGTCCTTGCCATATTCATTGCCGATGAGGAAACGCTCCACCAGCGGCTTGTAAAATACGTTCAACAGCATGCTCTGCATCTGGGTCAGGTTAAACCCGGGATAATCCCGCATCAGCTCCGCCGCATTGGCCAGCTGGTACCCGTAGAGCCCGGAGGCCAAATACCGGTCCGCATTCCCGGACAGTGTGGTCAGGGTAGAGGACCAGGCGTTGAGAATATCCCGTGCTGTATCCCCATGGGCGGTGCTGCCGCTGATCTTCCAGCGCAGGGCGTTCTGGTAGGCACGGGCAATATCATTAAACAACAGAGCCACATTATCCCCTGAGCCGCCGCGGATGATGGTTGCGGCAGCACGGGGCGTCCATCCCGCTTGGGACAAGGGACTATTGACCAATTGGTTCCAACCTTCCAGATAAGGCTGCGTACCTGCGTTGACCATTTGCTTCATCCGGTCCAGGTCCGTCTGGGTATGCAGCAGACCGGGATGGGCAAAAGCCGCTGGGGCCGCCTCGGCCCTCTTTTCCCCCACCAATCCGGCCATTCCTCCAACCAACAGGCTCAAAATAACGGTGAATACAAGCCACTTCTTCTTCATTGCTTCATCCTCTCCTTCGATTCAGTTCCGGACCTTATCCGGCACTTACTAATCCCTTACTCCCTCCTCACCTCCCTTCATAAAAGCAAAAGACAGAGTATCCCACCTGCTGCAATCCGATGAGACACTCTGCTTGCTAAGTGACTATTCCAAACCCAGGATGCGTGTGATTATCACGGCAGCCTCCGCACGGGTTGTTGGGGACCTAGGGGAGAAACGACCGCTGTCCTGGCCTTGGATCACCCCGGCTTCATTCAGGCTTCTTACCGCATCCACCGCGTAATCAGCGATTTGGGCGCCGTCCTGGAAATTTGTTCCACTTCGGGTGGGCTGCAGCTCTATTCCTCCCGCTTTCAGAATCCGTATCACCAGCACGGCCATTTCCTCCCGGGTCACCGGTTGAGCGGGACCGAAGCTTCCATCCTCATAACCGTTGATGATGTGGAGTGTCTGTGCTGATGCGATGGAGTCGGAATACCACTCGCCCGCCCTTACATCCGTAAAGGAAGCGGTTTGACCTGTTTGTAGCAGGCCGAAGGCTTCCAGCATCATCTTCAGGAATTCTGCCCTGGAGACAGCAGCCCCCGGTGCGAAATGCTCCTGGCTTATTCCATCGATAATCCGGCGGGCAAACAAAGCATCCACACTATCCTTGGCCCAGCCGTAATCTCCCAGATCCTTGAAGACTGAGTTAAATACGGCCACACCGTAGATGCCGGGCTTTTTCATGGCGAAAACAAGCTCTCCGGTTCCGGTTTCATACTTGGATTGGCGGACAATGTCCAAACGTCCTTGCTGACCGGCAGATGCCGCCACCAGGCTGTGCCGGGACTCCCCGGTTTGGAGCGTATACGGAATACGCACCTCTATATCACCGCCGGGCGTGAGGATTTCCAGCGGCTTCCCATCAGCCGAGATGCTGATCTCAAGCACCGGCTTTTCATGAAGCGCTTGATGGAGTGCAGCCGGCCATTCCGGAGCAGGCCCGGTCTTTAAGGAGAATATCAGACTGCATTTCCCGGTTAGTCCGGCAAAGGATTGAACCGGTATGTTCAAGGTCGCGAGGCTGGTTTGAACGATTACGACATCAATTTCTTGCTTGAAGGCCTTGGTCCAGGCCTCCAGTGGAAGCTCCAAGGAGATGGAGGCGGCATGCCCCTCCGGCGCCAGATCAATTAGCAGACGTTTCTCCTGGGCCTCTGCCGCATGAGCAAGTGCCTTGTTCAAGCTAGCCGCATCCAACAGGGCTTCTGCCGCTCCGTTCTTTACGGCGGGTTTTATCTTGATCCGTGCGCCTTCCACAACCGTCCCTGCTTCTGTACCGGACGTGCTGCCTGCACCACCTGACCAGCCACCCTGGGAGCCGCTTCCGGAGGAATTCGTCCTGGCGGTAAAGTCGTCACTTGCAGAACGGTTTCCCGCCCCATCGAATGCCGCCACCTTAAAGGTATAGGCAGTGCCCGATGCCAAACCGGTAAAGGTATAGCTGTAAGTGGAGGCCGTTACCGTACCTGCTGACTGTCCGTTCCGGTACACTTCATATCCGGTGACACCCACGTTGTCGGTGGATGGCGTCCATCCTAGGACCAATGAGCTGGTGGTGACGGACGTGGCCGTTAACCCGGCAGGTGCCGAGGGCGGCGTTTGATCCGCCGCAGGCAGCGGCGCATCGGGATCTACCACTGTTACATGAGCAGCAGCTAGCAATGCTGTTCCATACACAGCACCTGAGACGCTGAAGCTCCCCGGAACGCTGTACAACACCGGGTCCACATGATTCCAAACCACCGGAACGGGCAGAACCGTCTTATTGTTGTAAACCGCGTCGACGACACTTGGCAATTCAGGCGGTATGCCTACCGCAGTGCGAACCTCCAGAGGCTTCAGGCTTTCGATAAACGGAAGCTTCTCCAATTGTTCCAGCGCTAGCCGCAAGCTTCCGGCGGCCTCGTCGATTTGCTGCTGCGTGCTGGCGGCGGCATGCAGCCGTTCTTGCCCGGCAGACTCGGCCGTCTGAAGTGCTGACCGTGTGCTGTCCGTATAATCCCCGGGCTCAAGCGCTGCCGCCTCCGCCAGCAGGAGCTCCAGCAGAGAGTCATCCCGCCATGCTGCATTCCCTTCGTACAGCCGGATTATTTCCTGCCCATCCAATGCCCGGTTGTAAATCACAAGCTCGTCAAGCTTGCCGCTAAACAGCGGATCTGCCGCAAATTGGCTTTTTCCGAGATAATTCAGCCCTGCTTTGATATCCTTCGGTTTAATGGTTACGGGTGCGGATGCTTTTTCCACTCCGTTAATAAAAATGCTGCCATTGCCGCCGCCCAGAGTAACCGCCACATGCACCCATTGCTGAAGCGGAAGCTGATCCGTATTGACCACCTGCTCCGCCCCTCCGTTCTTCACGGCAAAACGCAGGGTATTATTGCCCGACTGCGGCGTCAGGAACATATATTGGGTGGTGCTATTGCCAAAATCGAAGATCCGCTGCCATTGGCCTCCCGAAGTCCAATATACCCAAAAGGCCACTGTCATTTCGTCATAACCGGCCAGAGCATGCCCTTGAGGCAGCTGCAGATACTGCTGATCCGGTGCGTTCAATTGAATTGCCTGCCCATGCCGTCCTTCCGCATAAACGGGCGAACCTATGCCTGTTGCAGAGGCGGCTCCGAAGGAATTTTCCAGATTCCCCTCAAAGGCATACTTTGACAAAGGGTTAGGCACCAGCGAATCCTCCGCCTTCGCCAGCTCCGCAAGCAGCTGCTGGATATTTGCTCCCGGCTTCGCCAATTCAGCCGTAATCCGCTCCGCTTCCTGCTGATACCCATAATAGCTGCCCCGGGTATAATCTCCGGCAGGGTAAATATGAAGCCCTACCTCCAGGCTCAAGGTTTGGGTGGCAGAATATTGGGTGTTGCTGACGACAAAGGTAACCGTATGGCTTCCGTAATCTGTCTGCTGCGGTGTCCATGATAACGTACCGTTGGCAGGATTAAACGTTGCACCCTGCGGCACATGCAGCGCCTGGTACACCAAGGTCTGGCCGGACGGATCAGATGCCGTAACCTGATAGGTGAACGGTTGTCTTGCTGTCAGCTGCGCATTGGCGACCTGCTCCAGCTGCGGCGCTCCCCTCACGGTAATATGGACCGTGTCCGAGGTGGAGTAGATGCCTGCAGTTGCGGTGAAAACCAGCTTGTATACTCCTCCTTGTTCCTTGGTGGGGGTCCACATAAACCCGCCGGTGGAGGGGTCGAAAGACGCACCTGCGGGAAGCGGATTCACTGAATATAGGGTGCCCGGCATATTGTTCAACGTCCGGACCGTAAAGCTTATCCGGGTTTCCGCATCTGCCGACACATCCGGAATAGGGGCGATCAAGGGCACGCCTTCTTTGTACGCAAGATTGCCCTGTGCCAACAGAAGCTCCGTAACAGCTTGATCCACCTTAGTCTGATTGGAGCCGCTGCTGTTATTTACCTCATCCGCTGCCTCCAGAGCCGTTTGGAAGGCCAGCAGACTGGAAGCTGTGTACAGCTCAATGTTCAAATCGGCCGACTTCTCAATCAAATATGCCAGCAGCGTCTTGTCAATGGAAACGCCGGAATAGAACTCCAGCTCCGCAACATTGGCCCCTCCCGACGGCGAATAATAGCGCAGATATCGGTATGGAGCTCCGCCGCTTAAAGCAACTGTATACCATTCCAATGCGCTGGCGCCGCTGATGGTGTGGAGATTGACATAGGAGACACCGTCTGCGGAACCCTGCAGAACCGCCCCGTTAACCCGGCTGACATATTCATTGGCCGGTTTGCCTGCCCTGCCTGGTCTGGGATAAAACTTGAAGCTGGTTAATGCCTTTTCATTGCCCGCTCCCAAATCCACATCGATCCAGCCGGGATTGCTTTCATTATCCGTATAGGTAACCGTGTTGCCGTCGAAGGCCCTCCAGCCGTTGGCAGCGCGGTTATCTGTGGAGCTTCCCCATGACTTATGCGAAGCCGCTACCATATCCGGAGCAAGCGCAACCTTCTCCGATCCCGACGGCAGAGTAGTGCTTAAGACCAGCAGCTTCTCCCCTTCCTTCAGCTCATTCAGCAGCTCCAGCTTATTGGCACCTGGCTGACCGAAGGCTTCCACAATACGGTCGGCCGTCTGTTTATACAGATAATAGCTGAGTCTGGTGTAACCCTCCGGCCCCAGCACCTTGGAGCTGATATCCGGAATGTCATATTCGCCGTACAGTTCTGCCTCCGCAATATTGCCGCTCCATGCCCCGCTGTTGGAAATTCGGATGTAGCGGTAAGCACTCCCGTCCTTGATCTGTTCCCCGTTGATATAGGTCCAGGCATTGTCCGCCGCCCCGGATACAGCCGGAGTCAGGTCGGTCCATACTGCATTATCGTTGGAGCCCTTCACAACAACGCCGTTCATCCGGGCGGCATAACCGGTTCTTGGCATCAAGACCACACCGTTCAGGCGGACGGAAGCCCCTTCGCCAAAGTCCACTGTGTAATAGGCATCGGTACCGGCAGCAAGATCACCGAAGGTGGCCGGATTGCCGTCAAACAGCAGGGAACCCACCTTGTCTGCCGGCAGACCTCCGCTGCCATAGCCCGCGCTGGAGGCAGTGACGGAAGCCAGCTTGGAAACATCCAGGAATCCGGACCGGTTGATGTAATACAGCGATGAATTGTCCGTGGTGAACATCACCGTATCCGCAGAGATGCCTGCGGCCGTTTTGTAGTCGATGGCAAACCTTATTTTGCCCATAGCCATTGTGCTGTCCATTGTCGCAAACGCCGTCCATGTCCGCTGGTCCGGTGAAATAACTGCCGCCTGCCGTCCTTGGATGGCCACCTGCACACCCGTTACCGGTTCGGTGGAGGTGAAGGAAACGGACACCGTATCTCCGGTGCTGACCCGGCCTTGGACAGCTTGGGGGGAAGTGACGGAGACCGATGCCAGCTTGTTATGGGTTTCATGGCGGGTGCCGATAATCCGCAGCTCCGATAATTCAAACATGGTGCTGGTAGGCGCATCATTCATATGCAGCTTCAGAAACCGGTACTGATTCTGCCGCAGCTCCCCGCTCACCTGCAGCTCCTGCATATCATCGGCTGCAACCGTTCGCCCAGGCGTCAAGCGGATCCAGCTTTCTCTGTCATTGGAGCCGTATAAGGCTGCCCCGCCGATCCGTTCCGGAAATCCGGCTCTCACCTGAAGCTTAACAGCATCGGCGGAAACCTTGAAATTTGCTCCGAAGTCGATAATAAAGCTGCGGTCACCTGTCAGATAATAACCTGCGAAGCTGTCGGGAGCATTGTCTACCAAACTGGCAATTTGAGTGCCAAAGGTGGAGGTGACAACCATATTGACATAATCCATACTCCCGTCTTCCATAAGCGGAGTCAGCAGCCGCAGCCCCCGGACCGCGCTGTCCAATTGGAATAACTGCCTATAAAATTCCTCATCCGCCGCTGTTTGCAGCTTTTGGAGGGACTTCGCATATTCTGCTTGAAAAGCTTCCAATGTGACAGAAATATAATGAGTCTCCGGTTTATACGGAGCAATAGCCGCTGTCACCGCTCCTTGGCGATCATTGGCCACTGTAATGGTGACTGATCTGGCGATTACAGAGGTCCCATCACCGGCGCTGACCACCAGGGAATAGCTTCCCGGCTGTACAGGCTTCCAGGAGAAGGCCCCTGTAGCTTCATCGAACATAGCTCCCTCAGGTTTGTTGTCCATCTGATAGCGTACACGCTCTCCCGCTCCCGCATCCCCAGCCGAGAAATCATAGGTGAGGGTTGCTTGTGAGCCCGTGTAAGCGTACAAATTCAAGTCCGATTTGCCCGCCGCAAAAGCTGGAGGTGTCAGCTGCGCCGCCGCATCCAGAAGGATATGGTCAATATCAACAAACGTGCCGTTTCCGGTTGCCTTAAGATAAATCAGATCCCCCAGACCCTGAAATTCATTCATGTTGAGGACCGCATATTGCCATTGTCCTTTGGTATCCGGCAGCACTATCCCGTTGTCTTTCCAGCCATTCAGCTCTAAGCGGGCCGTGCCATTGGTGCGCACTTTCAATGCCACCGTCTTCAAGGTTGTGCCGGAGGCCACTAACGATACCCGGCTGCCCTCCGCCGTTGCCTGAATTCGGACATAAGAGGCTCCGCCCTCATCGGTTCCGACCGCAGCATACTCCCCGCCATTCAGATCCGTGGCCGTCCGGTACTCCATCTCCTGCAAGCCGCTTGAGGATACCTTCGGCAATGTGGAGTCGCCTTCTCCGGCCGCTTCCGCCGGAATAAACAGCCAATAATCGGCTCCCGCATCAGGAGATTCCCACCAGAACATATGGCGCTTCCGGAACATATCGGCATAATACGGGGCTTCCTTTTCCAGATCCAAACCCAGGTTGTATTTGTAGTAATAATACTGGCCATACACATTGCCGCCGATCCGCCCCCGATAGTTACCGGACAGAATCTGATACACAATGGGAACACCATTGTCATAACGGGCGATGACAGGTGTCCACGGGGTATCATGCCCCAGCATAAACCGGGCGAAATAATCCGATGCGGCAAGAATCCGGTTGCCCAGAAACGCGTAAGCGGTTACAGCGTTTCCCGCAGTGGAGATGGTACCCGATTCTGGATCCACCTTCGTCCCCTGAGCCTCCAGCAGCCGGGCCAAAATTTCCGCATTGGTAAGATCTCCCGCACCGTGGGCCTGATCACGTCCCATCTCCACATGCTGGACTCTGGGCGTTTCCAGAGGCTCTCCAGTGCTCTCATTATGCGTCACCAGCCGGAATAACCGTATAATGGCCCCATTCTGTCCTTGGTCGGGAGCCGTGGCATTGACTGTAAACCACTCCACACCCTCTGCATACCTATCCGCATTGTCACTAAAGATGTAACCCGCAACGGCGCCAAGCAGCGGATATAAATGCTGGTTCATAAACTTATCGTTAAAATGGCAGAAGGTTTCGATCATGGGCGTAATCAGATTGGTTGTAAAATGAGTTGTATCCTCCTCCGTCCATGCCCATTTCGGGTCCTCCCCGGGGGCCCCGGAATAACGGAGAATTTCGGCAGCGGTTACCATCCGGTTCAGAGGCACCCCCATATGGATATGGGAGTCGGTAAAATAGGCATATTGGGTTGGGTCCATCTGGGACCACAAACGAATGATCCGCATGGCATTGGCCCGATAGCTATCCTCTCCGGTAAACACATACATCAGTGCTTGTGTATAGGCTCTTAATCCGTCGGCCACAAACTCGCCTTTGCTGTTCACACTGCGCTTCTTCGGATTATCCGTGCCATCCGCATTGGCGCTGCCGAATATATTGGCGGAGAAGGTGCTAGAGGCATATGCAGATTGGCTCATGGTCACGTAATAGGAATACCAGGGCTCCTGCTTGGCGATCACCTGTGCCCTGGCATTCTCCAGAATCTCTTTGGTCAGGCTGATACCCGGATGGGTGAACCCTTCCTGAGAGGTGACAGAGGTAATCACTACCTTATCCGAGCCAGCAGGGGCAGCGTCTGCCGCCTCCGCCTTCTGCTGGCCAAATGGCAAATATGCTGCTACCAGTGTTACCGCCAACAGCAGACTCCATAGTTTGTGGAGCCGCTTATGCTGCTTGTTGTTCATAACAAACCTCCCCGCTTATTCTTCAAATCGAATATGGTGTGTATGCTGGCCGATGACGAAGCTGCCTGCTTCCGGTGTCAGGACAGTCTGCCCGTGAATCCGCAGGTTGCGGAACACAACGCCCTCCACGGTGCGAGTCTCGTCATAACCTTCGATGACCGATGGATGGGGACATTCCCCGTCGAAGCTGACATTCTCAAATTCCACATTGCGGATCCCCTGGCCGGGATAGGGGTTGTACTTTTCATTTTGGAGCACCCGGATATCGATCAGACGGCCCAGCTCGAAGGGCTCCACCCGGATATTGCGGAAGCTGACGTCCCGGACAGTATTCTTGTCCCCTACATTAATGGACATACAGCCCCAATACCCGTCCTGCGGCTCATGATGCTCCAGGATATCAATCTGGTCAAAATGAATGTCCGCTATGATATCCCCATTGCCGCCATGATCGCCGTGGCAGCCGATGTTTACCGGATGGGCTACATCCGCCCACAGAATGGAATTGCGGACCATAACGGACCGTGTATCCCCATTGAAGTCTCCTCTGCTGCCATAGATGGCAATACAATCATCGGAGGTACGCAGGAACACATCTTCAATGACGATATCCCTGCAGGACATCATATCGATGCCGTCGCACCAGCCACGGGTGCTGAAGGATTTGAAATTGCGGATATATACCTGCTCCGATTGGCCCAGATGGATGCTGTAATGGGGAGGATCAACAGATATAATGTCCTCCACCCGGATATTCCGGGAAAAATCGATCTGCACGCTCCGCCAATAGGTGGTTTTGGCAATATCCCGCAAGAAGATCATTCCCCGTCCCCGTATGGTGACATCCTCTACATGCTTGCACAGCATGGATCCAACAACCATAGAACCCCCTGCCAGATACACAGTCTTACCCGAGGGGACTGCCAAAAGCCCTTCCTCCAGCAGGTGAAAACCCGGCCCGAAATAAAGAACCGCTGGTTCGGGACCGCCGCTCCCCTTTCCACTCAATCTTTCAACGAGATCGGCACTTTTATGCACTCCCGGTGCAATGAATACCACACCGCCATCCTCCGGCTGAGGCGCGTCCGTCTCCAAGCCATTAGCAAACACATGGAGATTATGGAACCTGTCGCCATCCGTCTCCACACTCAGCTTGCAAGGGTGGTCCAGCCGGAACAGAACCATGTCTCCCTCCAGCTGCGGAACAATCCCCAGTGCCTTGGGCCTAAGCTCCACCTCCCGGGGAGCTCCCCTGCGGCACAGCACCTCCATCTCTACGGCGCCCACAAAATCAAAGGTGACCATACTGGATTTCCGCACCTGATGCATATCCACCAGGACCTCATACGTAAACAGCTCCTGCCATTCCCCATCCGGCACTCTGACCCGAACCGCATAATCGGAATTGGCTGTAGCCTCCGCCGGAGCCGGATAAACCTTCAACTGCCCTTTCATGGTGCACATCCTGTCCTTTCTATTGGTATCGGATATGCAGAAGGACCGGAACACCAATACTCTGCTCCAGTCCTCTGTCTGCCCTATCCTTATTTTTTCTTGCGGTCCTCGTATACCTTGGTTACTTCATTGGTCACCTCTTGGCCCCCGGATTTCAGCCAATTGGCCTTGTAGGTATCGAAATCGCCGTCCGTATTGACTTCACCCAGAATCGCTTTAATGAAATAGCTGTCCTGAAGGGTCTGCAGATTGGTCCAGTATTTCGGCTTGCTGGTCAAGGAGGTAGGCCCGATCAGGTCGGTGATCAGCTTAATGCCGGGATCGGTGTAATATTTCTTGGCCAATTCATCATACACAGGCTTGGTATTAAACTTGGTCTTGGACCGGTCCACACCGCCCAGCATATTGTAAAAGCCGGAGGCGCCCACCTTGTTGCCTGCTTTGTTAGGGTCTGTACTGGCTGTCACCAGATTGGTTTGCGGATCCTTGGTGTAGGTATTGCCTTCTTCTCCGTATTGGGTGAGCAGCCAGCCCTCATCGGTTGTGGACACATATTCCAGCAGTTGCAGGATCTTGGCCAGCTTGGCCTTGTCCTTCACCGCATCCGTTCCAATCAGGATAGGCGCCTGGCGGGCACCGTAGGCTACAG
Organism: Paenibacillus mesotrionivorans; assembly: GCF_046098205.1. NCBI lineage: Bacteria > Bacillati > Bacillota > Bacilli > Caryophanales > Paenibacillaceae > Paenibacillus > Paenibacillus mesotrionivorans. Next base: position 113,959 of record NZ_JBJURJ010000017.1, read on the forward strand.
CATGGAGCTGTCCGTCCGTAGAGACGATGGAGCCGGGAATATAGCTCAAACCCTTCTCGTAGGCAGCTTTGCCGATGTAGCCGGATTCCAGATACGTGTTGCCGGGCTGAACATTGTCCAGCATTCCGATCTTTTGGTTGGCCACCTTCACATTGTTCTCGTTATTATCCGAGGTGATGAATTCAGGATCAATATATCCGGCCTTGTACCATTTGGCCAGCAGCTTCAGAGCGGCACGGGAGCTTTCGGACACGCCGCCATACTCCGCCTTGCCGTCGGCGCCCAGCCGGAACTGGTAAGGAGCCACATTATGGGCTGCAAAAATGCTGGGGAACAGCTGATTGGTCAGCTTTCCTCTGCCGCCCAGACCGTAGGTGTCCTTCTTGCCGTTGCCGTCGGGATCATTGTTGACAAACTTGTTCAGCACATCCTCCACCTCGGCCAGTGTTTTGGGTGTGGAGGTATAACCGATTTTCTTCAGCCATTGCTCATTGTAAGCCGGCAGAAAGCCGTTCAACCCGCCCAGGTAGACCCGGGGCACCCCATAGTTCTGGCCTTTGTACAAGCCGATTTCCCAAGCGGTATTGTCAACTGCATCCAAGGCCTTCACGTAATTGGGCATATACTGCTTAATGTCCTCCACCGGCACGGGAGCGATAATTCCCTGGTCCGCCCATTGCACCATATCCGTTTCGGTAACGTCTACCGGGAACAAATCGGGCACATCGCCGGAGGCTAACAGGACGCTAAACTTCTCCCGCCAGCTGCTGCGTTCGTATTTCACATTTTTGATCTTGATATTCAGCTTTTCCTCCAGCTTCTTCTGGACATAGTTGTCGTCTGTCTCTGGAGCGTTGTAGTTGTTTGCAATGACGATCTCGATGGGCTTCTCGCTTTTGGCCGTGGAGCCGGGGGCTGAGGAAGCGGTTGAATTTTTATCCCCGCTGCAGCCTGCCATGAGGGATGCCGACAGCAGCACCGCCGTAGCGGCAGCAGCAGCTTTTTTTCTTTGACCCATTGTGTTTATTCCTCCCGTTTTGAATGCGAGTATTATTTAGACGGGCGCCCACTGGAACGCGCCGCTTAAACCGGTCTCTTTACCCCTTAAGCGATCCCACCATAACACCTTTGACAAAATAACGCTGCAGGAATGGATACAGGATCAGAATCGGCAGTGCCGTAAACATGATTACCGCCGCTTTGACAGTTTCAGGCTCCATATCCGGTGTGCGGAGAGGCAATATCGGATCCCCCTCAGCGGTAATAACCAGCCGTCTGAGGTAGGTTTGCAGCACAATCTTGTCCGGGTCCTGCAGATAGATCAGCGCGTCGAACCAGGCATTCCAGTGTCCCACTGCAGACCAGAGGGCCAAGGTGGCCAATACCGGCTTGGAGAGAGGAATGATCACACTGAACAGAATGCGGATATCGTTGGCCCCGTCCATTTTGGCCGAATCCTCCAGCTCCGACGGGATCCCCATATAGAAATTGCGGAGAATAAACATGGAATAGGTGCTGATCAAGCCGGGAATGATGAGAACCCACCGGGAATCCACCAGTCCCAGGGACTTGATCAAGAGGTAGCTGGGAATCAGCCCCCCGCTGAAAAACATGGTGATGATAATGAACGTCATATAAAAGCTGCGGTGCGGTAAGTATTTCCGGGAGAGCGGATAAGCGGCCAAGGACATGGCGATCAGGGATAGGAATGTCCCCATCACCGTCCGGAAAACTGTATTGCCGAAGGCCAGCCACACCGTATTGGTGGTAAAGACCTTTTTCCAGGCGAATAACGAGATTTCATGCGGAAAAAAATGCAAACCCGGCCGCAGCGCTTCCTTGGCGGTGCTTAAGGAGATGGAGAGCACATGCAAAAACGGATAAATCATGGCCACACTTAGAATGGTGAAAAACAAAATCAGAAAAACCTGGAACACCTTTTCTCCTGCTGACATTTTCATCGCATCCACACCCTTCTGCGCATCACAGAAGCCCTTCCTGTCCCATTTTCTTGACGATATAATTGGTGGACAGAACCAGTGCAAGTCCGATGATATTCTTGAACAGACCCACGGCTGTGGTCATGCCGAACTGCATGCCCTGGAGACCCACCCGGTATACATACGTATCCAACACATCGGCAACGCCATAAACCGCCGGTGAATACAGGGTATAAATCTGATCGAAGCCCGCGTCAAGTATGCCTCCGACCCGCATAATCAGAAGAATGGCAATGGTAGGCAAAAGAGCCGGTATGGTCACATGCAGGGTTTGCTTCCAGCGGTTGGCCCCATCCAATACGGCCGCCTCATACAGCTGGGAATCCACACCCGCCAAGGCCGCCAGATAGATAATGGTGCCCCAGCCCACTTCCTTCCAGATGGCCGAGGTGACCAGGGTAAAGCGAAAGTATTTCTCCTGCCCCAGGAAGTAGATGGGATCAAATCCAAGCATCTTGATGAAATAATTAATGACGCCTGTCCCGGGGGACAAGAGAGAGATCAGGATACCGCCGATGACGATCCACGATAAAAAGTGGGGCAGATAGGAAATCGTTTGGGCGATTTTTTTGAACAGGGGAAAACGGATTTCGTTCAGCAGAAGCGCCAGTATAATAGGCGCCGGAAAGCCGAAGATAATGTGGTAGGCGCTGATAATCAGCGTATTTCCAATAATATGCCAGAAATCCGGGGACAGGGAAAACAGATATTCAAAGTGCTTCAATCCAACCCAAGGGCTAGCCCAAATGCCGTCTCGGATCATATAATCCTTAAATGCCAGTTGGATGCCGTACATGGGACCGTAAGCGAACACCCCATACCAGATCAGGACCGGAAACAACATCAGGAATAAATATCTGTTCCGTACATATTGTGTCCAAACCCCGCCTGTTTTCGGGGATGTCTTCCGGCTTGCGGTCCCTTCAATGCTGCCTGCACCTGTTGCATGCTCCGGGTTCATGCGTTCATTCTCCTTTCAACCTCACGTATTGTTTCTGTTGCCTCCACTCCTCGCTCATAAATATACAAACATGAAAGCGTTTTTTCAATTGTAAAACCATTCAAATCATTGCGTTTTCTTTTAATTGGGCTTGCAATTTCTTTTAAATTCTCACAGGAACAGAGTATAAAGCCTAGGATTTCATGGCATGGCGGTATTGAACAGGGGTCACCCCGTATTTTTGCTTGAACTTGTTGTGGAAATACTGCACATTCTTGTACCCGACCTGGCTGGCAATTTCGGTAACGGACAGCTCCTTGTTCTCCCGCAGCATGGCAGCGGCCTTGTCCAGCCGGACCCGGGTCACATAATCGGTGAAGGACTCCTTCATCACCTCGCCGAAGAGCGTGGATACATAAGCGGGTGCCAGATTGGCCACCTCGGACAAGATGTTCAGGGACAGGTTATCCTCCAGATGCTCGTCGATATAGGCCTTCAGCTTTTGAACCACCTCGGCATGGGCCTGGTTTCCGGATTCCTTCACATGGGCGGCAATTTGCACGGAAAGACTGCGGATATTGTCCAGTGTTGCATCCAGGGTATCCTTCTTCAGCTCATCAAACAGATTGGAGGGCGGAATAAGAAGCTGCAGCTCCAATTCGATCACCACCTGATAAATGGCCGAGGAGATCTGCAGCAGCGCCAGCTCCACCGTTTCCAACTGTATACTCTGTTTTAACACCTCCGCGAAGCTGTCAATAAACCGGTTGGTGCCGGGAATATCCCCGGCCTTCAGGATATGCTGGTACTGCTCGAAGGAAAACATCAGCGGTCTTGGGGTGTAGGATTGCAGGGAGGTATACCGGATAATCGCGTCAGTTCCATAAAAGAAGCAGTACCGGTAGGCCATCCGGGCTGCCTGAAAGGAAAGCGGGATATTCTCCACGGATTCCGCCCAGCTTCCCGTTGCTCCGCCGAAGCAGATTTCCGCCTTGACCTCTCTCTGCAGCCGGGTCAGCTCCTGCTGGATTACCAGCTCCTGCTCCACCCCATTCTCCCGGGTGTAATAAATAACGGCGGCCTCCGACTGGTTCAGGGAAATAAAGATGCCGGGGATGTGGTGCTCCAGCTGGTCGTAATATTCCTGAAGAGGTCCGGAACCGCCCGCAAGCAAACGTATGTAACCCGAGCAATACCTGTAGCCCGTAGGCAGCATATCCATCTGCTCCAGCCCCATGGGGGCGCCAAGCACCAGATTGCGCAGCTCGCTGCGTTTGGATTTGGCCTCCAATAGCCCGATTTTCTCGTCCATATTTCTCAAGGCGTTCCCGATGTATGCGTATTCATTTATCCACGCCTGGTTACCCTGACCCGCTCCGGATTGCTGATAAACACCGCGGATGTATTGGATCAACCCCTTCAAGGGAGTGTACAGCTGCCTGGACATAAAATAGGAGATTATGAGGCCGAAAACCAGCACTGCCAGTCCGCAGGCAAACAGCTGGGTTTGAAAAGCCTTGGTGGACAGGGCAAACGCGTTTAAGGGCCGGACCATCACATAGGTCCAGTCATTGTCGGTGCTTTTGAGCTGCGCCAGCACATACCGGTCCTCCCCGCTGGAAAATTCGTTAACAGGGGTACCGGCCTGCATAGCCGTCTGTACAATCGCCAGCTCATCATCAGGAGATTCACCGCTGTTGAAAACCGTGCTGCCGTCGGGACCGAGAATGTACAGCCTGCCGGAGTCATTCATAATCCGGGCAACTGCGTTATATATGTAATTCCGCTCCACATCAATGAACAAATATCCTCTGGCCGGCTCATTGATGCTGTAATACGGAAGCTTGGTCACATAGGTCAGCACTTCCTTGCCGTCGCTGAGCACTCTGCCGAACCATTGGCCCGCCGGCAGCTCTGCTACCTGGCCCAAGAATTCCTTGTCCGTGGAATTATCTGCAGTCATATAAAAATTATTGCTGTCCACCGCATAATCCCGGTTGCTGAAAAAAGCGGTAACCGCCGCCACACCCTCCAAGGACTGCTTCTGGAACATCAGCTCCTCCCGGAATTGGGATATCCGGTACAGGTTATTCTCCCACCCATTTTCCAGAAAGAAGCTCAAATCCGATTTGCCGTTAAAATAGTAAGTGGACTTGGCCTTGTTCTCCACACTCTCCTCATACTGGCGCAGCAGCGTCTCCTCAGCATATTTCTGGACCGCCTGCAGCCGGTTGTCGCTTTCCTTGGCAATTTCCTCCAGCATCAGACGGTTGGCCCGGGAATACAAATATCCCCCTGCCACCCCCACCAGAATAAGGGTGAAGATTGTGTAAGAAAGAATAAGCCGCGTGAACACAGTATCTCTATAACGCTTCAACAGCCGCATATCCATCCCCCTTTTGAGGGAGAGACTTGACCGGACAGTCTCTCCCTTTATTGTTATCGCCGGAGTTTTCTCCAGGTCAGCCTTTAGGCGTGCCCTGGGCCTTGTATTCCTGGGGCAGCTTGCCGAAGTGCTTCTTGAACATGTCGCTGAACTGCCTGGAATTGTTGTAGCCGACCCGCTCGGCGATTTCGTAGACCATCAGGTCCGTTTGGAGCAGAAGCCTCACTGCTTCCTTCATCCTGATCTCCGTCAGATACTGCTTGAAATTCATCTGGGTATGCTTTTTGAAGAAGCTGCTGAAGTAATAGGGATTCATAAAAATTTTGGAGGCGGCACCCTCCAGCGTAATATTCTCCATATAATGGTTTTCGATATAGGCCTTTACGGTGACCAGCTGCTGGGCCTCCTTGCCGCTGCTGCCCGACTCCATCCGCCGGAAAATCTGCTCCGCAACATTCCGCACATAGTCCTTCAGCCCATCATACCGGCGAGTGCTCCGCATGGCATTCAGATGCTGCTGCATCTCCGGCTCCCCCTGATCCAGGGAAACGCCGAAGCCTGCCAGCCCCTCCGCCCATTCCACCACAGTTGCATACGCGGCCATCACCGCCTTGTCCTTGCTGCCCCCGGCATACCGCTCCATCCGCTCGAACAGAAGGCCAAGCCCTGTTTCCATCCGCTCCGGGTCCCGGGCCAGAAAAGCCTGAAGGGTTTCCTGACGGGCATCGGTCATCTCCCGTTCGGAAACGCCGTTGGTTTCAGCGCCTTCCTCTCGGTCATACAGCACCGCTCCTCCTCCGCCGCCGGCAAAAAAAATCCGGGTCAGAACCTGGGTTGCGGCCCGGTAGGAGGCCTTGATTCCCTCCGGCCCTGGCTGTTCCTGGCCGATTCCTACGGACAAATTTACTTTTAGATAGCTGGCCGCGCTGCGTATCATGTCCTGGGCGAGGGCTGTAAGTATCAATCCCGGAGGGTGGTTGACGACGGCGCATAACCGGTCACCCTTGCGGAGAACGATCCCCGCCAGCTCCCGCCGCAGCAGCTCCTCCGCCATATTGCCCACAGCAAAAAGCAGCAGCCGCTTCTCATGCTCGCCCCAGCGGGTATCCTCGGCAGGCAGCTCGGATTCCAGCAGGAGCACGGTGAAGCTTTCATACACGCAGCCCGCCTCCAGCGTCCGCAGCTCCTCCTCGGCTTCCTCCTTGCGGATATCTCCGTCTAGGAGCCGGTCAAACAGCTCCTCCAGCCGGGTTTTCCGGTCCTTATGCTCGTAAACCGCCAGCTTGCTCTTGAACCGCTTGCCCTCGGACTCTTCCTCCAATGCAGCCACCGCCCGCTCTACCGCCGACAGGAGCAGCCCCTTCTCAATGGGCTTTACGAGATAGTCCACGGCACCCAGAGCCAGTGCATCCTTGGCATAGGAGAATTCCTGGTAGGCGCTGATAAAAATCACCTTGGTCTTCAGCCCGCGGCGGCCGATTTCCTTCAGCACATCGATCCCGGTGCCATCCGGCATGCTGATATCGGTGATAATCAGGTCCGGCTCCGCTTTTTCCATCAGCTCCAGAAGCCCGCGCCCGGTATAGGCCTCCCCGATCACCTGTATGCCATGCTGCTCCCAGGGGATCAGCTTCTTCAGTCCCTTGATAATAATCGGTTCGTCATCCGCCAGCAGTGCCGTTATCACTGTCCGCCGCCTCCTTCTGATAAGGTAGAATCACCCGCACGGATGTGCCGATATTGGGTGTGCTGTTGATTTTTATGCCATATTCCGGCCCATAAAGGGCAGTAATCCGGTCATGCACGTTTTTGACACCGATCCCGCCGCCTCCGCTCGGCTCTGCGGGGGGGTGGCCCTTCAGCTTCTCCCGCAGCCGCTCCAGACGCTCCTCCGTCATGCCGGTACCGTCGTCATCCACGGTAATGATCAGCCTCTCCTCCTCCGCCTCCGTGGTGATGCGGATGGTGCCTTTGCCGGTTTTTGGCATGATGCCGTGGTAGATGGCATTCTCCACCAGCGGCTGGAGTGTAAGCTTAGGCAGCAGGCAGCCAAGCGTCTCCCCGTCGATCCGCATGTCCATAGCCAGACGGTGCTCTCCGTAGCGCAGCTCCATGAGCCGGTAATACTGCTCAATATTGGTCTTTTCCTCCAGCAGAGTGACCGTTTCCTCCCCGTAATCCAGCACATATTTTAGTTGTCGGGACAAGGCGATGATCATATCGGCCACTTCCTCATCATCGTTGGCGACCGCGCTCATCCGGATAACCTCCAGGGTGTTGTACAAATAATGGGGCCGGATCTGGCTTTTGAGGGCGGTGAGTTCCGCCTGCTTCTGCTTGATCTGGGCCACATACACCTCGTCAATGTAGCTTTGGAGGCGGTCGGTCATTTTGTTGAAGCCTCTGGCCAGCATTCCGATTTCGTCAGCGGACCTCACCTGTACCTGGGTGTCAAAATTGCCGGACTCCACCCGCGCCATGTGCCGGATGATGGTCCGGATGGGGTTGGACAGATTATTAGAGAACCACACGGCCACAATCACCAGCGAAAGAATACAAAGGCCGATGACAATGGCAATGGTGCTTTTGATGGCGTTGATCCGGCCGAACAGCTCATCCTTGTTGACCTCTCCTACCACACTCCAGGCGGAATTGGGCATCAGATGCTGCACATAGTGATACTCCTCGGAGTCGGCAACAGGCTGAAACATTTGTCCGATAACATCATGTTTGTTGCTGTAGAGGATACGTCCGGACTCGTCCATCACATACATGCCGTCCTTCTGGCTGATGGTCAGGTATTGGAAGATTTCATCGAATGCGCTTAAGGAGATGTCCATATACAGACTGCCCACCACATTCCCGTCCAGCCCCGGGCTGCCTACCACATCAATGAGATTACGGGCAAAGGTCAGGACCTGGGTGCCGGAGCCTGGGTAATAATCCTGGTGATGGGTGGGAAACATGATCAGCTGCTTGGGATTTCGGGCCAGCGTCCCTCCCCAGTCAGACGGCGGGAACTGGGAGCGGAAGTCGATCCGGCTCCCGTCCCGACTGACATCCTGGTAGCTGCCATCCGGAAACACAAACGCGGCGCTGCGGATGTGGACATCCGTGGCCACCACCGTATGCAGGAAGTCATCCACGGTCGCCGTCAGCTGGTAGTCCTTAGGTGTGCTCTGCTCCGCCAGCAGTCTGCCGAATTGGCCGTAGCTTCCCTGTTGGCCGAAGGTATACATCAGCTTGGAGATATTGTTGTATTTGGTGTAGAAGTCATCTACGTTTTTGCCTGCGTACAGGACCATCTGCTCGAAGCTGTTGATGGAGTACCGCTCCATGTAATTGCCGAAGGTGTTCAACGCGAAAAAGCTGAGCACCAACAGCGGAATCAGGCCAACGGTAATAAAGGAAAAGGCAAATTTGGCGAAGATGCTTTTGCGCAACCGGGAGAACCGGAGTGTGTTCAACATGAGCCCCTCCCCAGCAGGTGAGTGGTAAGTCGTTATGCTTGCTCTATCATAGCAGGTTGGCGGGCGAAAGCCCAACCGGGCTTTGTTAGTTGGCGGCGGAGCGGTGGTGGAGCGGAGGGGGAAACTTTTGAACAAAATAAGCATCTATGCTTCCGTTTGTTGCACCTTGCCGCACCGTGCTGAATTTGCTGCCCTTGTTACACCTCGCGCCCTTGCTGCACTTTATCGATCCTTGTCGCCCCTAACCTCTGGTGATGTAAGCGTCAACATTTGATTATTAAGCAGGTGTTGTCGCGGTCAGCGGAAGGCTGCCTTCCGCTATTGGCTGAGGTGGCGGACAAATCCTGCAATAACGGAAGGTTATCTTCCGCTATTGCAGATTTCCGCCGGTGGATCAGGCCGAAGTGTATGAATAGCGGAAACAAGGCTTCCGCTATTCGTCCCAAAAGAGCTACTCCGCTCATACACCCATTATATTAGTTAAAAGCAGTTACACGTCGCACCAGTTGGAGCAACAATGCTCAGATAAGCGTTACACAGCTCCATCCACCGCCAGACATTCCTTTCCACCACCAGTAGTGCAGCAACAATAACGGAAAGAAATTTCCGTTATTCTCCTTCTACCGGCATCAACATAGCGATTAGCGGAAGCGATTTTCCGCTATTGCCACAGGCCCTCCATGATGCTGAGGCAAATACCCCGGATAGCGGAAATCTGCTTCCGCTAATGAGTCTCCCACGGCAGCGCTGCACCGGATAACGGAACTTTGCTTCCGCTAAAGGGGCGGGAGTTCTCCGCGTCTGCCAAGAAACCGTTCCTCCCCCTCCCACTCCAGCGGGTGGAACGTTACGTCCGCAGTATAACCATTCAACTCGAAATTCCCCTGCACCGGGTCCAGAATCTCTTCACCATTGATCCGCAGCCCGGAGAACCGGACTCCCGTCACCATCCGTTCCCCGTCAAACCCGAATATCTGGCTGGGGTTCCGGTTAGCGCCGTTATATTCGATGCCTTCAAACCGGATATCCTCGATCCGTCTGCCCGGCACGGGATTATAATCCTTATTCCAGATCACCCGGATATCCACCAGCCGCCCCAGCTCAAAATCCTCCACCCGGATATTCCGGTATACCACCTTGCGCACCGTGTTTTTGTCCCCGGCATTGATGGCCATAACGCCCATATAATTAGGCTGGGGCTCATGATGCTCCAGAATATCGATATTCTCAAACAACACGTCCTCGATGGTATCTCCGTCACGGTGATGGTCGCCATGGGTACCGATCATTAACGGATGGGCTACATCCGCCCAAAACACCGAATTACGCACTATCACATGCCGGGTGTCCCCCCCATAATCCCAGCGTGTCCCGTAAATGGCGATACAGTCATCAGAGGTACGCAGGAACACATCATTAATTTCGATATGGGAGCAAGCCATCATATCAATCCCGTCGGACCAGCCGCGGGTGCTGAAGGATTTGAAGTTGCGGATGCGGACATGCTCCGATTTCCCCAGATAAATGCTGTAATGCGGAGGATCCACAGCGATGATGCCTTCCACCTCAATATTCCGGGAGAACACAATACGGACACCCCGCAGCGCCGAAAACCGGTGATAATCCGCCAAATACAGCAGCCCTCTGCCGCGGATCACCACATCCTCCACCCGCTCGCAGACGAAGGATCCCGCTACAACGGCACCGCCCGCCACATAGACGGTGGTACCGGAGGGGATGCGCAGAATCCCCTCCTCCAGCCAATGGAAGCCGGGTCCGAAATACAGCGTATCCGGCGTTTTACCCTCTGGTCCCTTGGGAGTTTGGGCCAAACGGTAAATATCCTCCGTCCGGTGGATGGCGGGTTTCAGGAACAAAACATGACCCGCTTCCGGATCAGGCACATCCGTCTCCAGCGGGTTGGCGAACAGATGCAGATTGGAGAAACGTCGGCCGTTCACCTCAATAGACAGCTTCCGCGGCCGGTCCAGAGTGAAGCTGATCCGGTTCTCCTCCCGCCTGTACACCATCCCAACAGACAGCGGCCGGATTATCACCTGCTCCACAGGCTCCGTCAAGCTTTCCACCTCTACCTCCACGGTTCCCCCCATATCAAAATAGACCATGGAAGCACGCCGCACCTCATGCATATCCACCTTCACTTCATACACGAATACGTCCTGCCATTCTCCTCCAGGCACCCGGACACGCACGGCGAAATCCTCCCGGCCAACAGCCCCCATGGGAGCCCCATACACTACCACTTTGTTCATCGGATCGGTTCCTCTCTCTATAGATATATACGTCCAACCTATTCTACCTTCCGGGCAGAGCGGCCATCAGGATGGTTTTTTTAACGATCACCCCGAATTTTCATCCGAAACGGGGTAAAAACCGCCCCTGAACACTCCAGAAGCGGCTTATGGATGGTATTACCCTTTGGTGGCACCGGCGGCAATTCCTTTGACAAAATACTTCTGTAAGGCAACAAAGACGATCAGCACCGGGATAATAGACATTGTGGTTCCGGCGAACACCATATCCCACTGGGAGGCCAGCTCGCCGACAAATTTGAAAATTTCCACAATCATGGTCCGTTTGTCCGAGTGAAGAATCAGGCTGGGCATCAGGAAGTCGTTCCAGATTCCAAGACCCTGCAGCACCACCATACTTGCCGTACAGGGACCCAAAAGCGGGAATACAATTTGCCAGAAAATCCGGAACCGGGAGCAGCCGTCGATGGCTGCCGCCTCCTCGATCTCCGCCGGAATACCCTTGATGAAGCTGGTGAACAGCAGCACACCCATTCCCACTGAGCCGGAAATATAAATCAGAATCGGGGCAGTTAAGGTTCCATAAAGCCCCAGGGTGCGCATTTCCTTAAAGAGGGGAATCATATATACCTGGAACGGGATCATCATACCTGCCAGGTAGTACACATACACCGCATTGCTCCACTTCCGTTTGGTCCGTTCAATGGCATAGGCCGCCATAGGAATCAGCAGAATCATGAACGCGATGGACACAACCGTTAATATTAGACTATTTAACATAGCTCTTGGAAAATCTGTCTCCGTAAGCAAGTATTTGAAGCTTTCCAGGTAAAAACTTGAAGGCAGAGCAATGGCATCACGCAAAATTTCACCGTTGGACTTGAAGGCCGAAATCAGGCTGAAGTATACCGGGAAGAAAAAGAAGATGCCCAATAAGATGGCTAAAACCAATAATGCGATATCGATCCATTTCTTAGATTTGTTCATCTTACATTTGCACCTCCCGCTGCCGCAGCAGCTTGGCCTGAATTAAGGATACGACGAGAATCAGGACGAATAATACCAGAGACAATGCGGTGCCGTAGCCCTGCCGCAGCTCGCCGAAGCCAACCTTGTACACAATATACGTGAGAGTTTCCGTGGCAAACCCCGGACCCCCGTCTGTCATAACGGCAATCTGGTCGAAGATTTTTAACGCGCTGATCATCGAAAGCATCACGGATACCGTCATGGCCCCTGCCAGCAGAGGGAAGGTCACATGCCGGAACTGCTGCCAGCGGTTGGCTCCGTCAATGGCGGCCGCCTCATGAAGCTCTGGGGGGATACCCTGGAGACCCGCCAGATAAATAATCATATAATACCCGGCGCCTTTCCAGACGGTGGTGATAATAATGGCCATCAGGGCATATTTGGGGCTGCCCAGCCAGTCCACCTTCAGGCTTTCCAGCCCGATCCGCTCCAGAAGCTGATTGATGACACCGAAGTTGTAGTTGAAAATAATTGCCCATACAAAACCCATTACAATGCCGCTCAGCAGCACCGGGAAATAGAAAATACTGCGGAAGAGATTCTTGAACCACTTCACCTGATCCACCAGCATCGCCAGCATAATGGCCAGAATATTCTCCAGCACCACCAGGGAGATGGATATAATCAATGTATTTTTCAACGCATTATAGACACGCTCACTGTGGAACATTTCCACAAAATTATCAAAGCCGATATAGTGAATGGTATCGCTGACCCCATCCCAGTTGGTGAAGCTCAGATTAAAGCTATTTAAGGTCGGATAAATCACGAACAAGGTATACAAGATAAAGGAAGGCAGAATGAACAATATCGAGAAAGCAGGCCACTTTTTCTTTTTTGACGCCGCCCTGGTTGTTGCAGCTTGAATGGTCTCTGTATTTGCCATACTCTCACTCCTAAGAACAGCAATTTAAGGAAGGGGCCGCCTTGCCCGGGTTTGCCTGGAAGGTTGCCCCATTCCCTGTTTACCTTATTTCCCCGCTGCGTTCGCCTTGATGTTGGCATCCCACTCGGCATCGGCCTTCTTCATGTATTCCACGCTGAAGTCGCCCTTGGTCAGCCATTCCTGAGCCATCTTGTAGAACCAGTTACGCCATTGAGGAGGCATTTGATTTTCTCCCCAGAAGGAGTTAATCTGCAGGCTCTTGATGGTTTTGCTGTCATTCATAACCTCCAGCACCCGCTGCATTTGCGGAACCGCCTCATACGTAATCGCTTCCTTGGTGGTCGGAATGCCGTTAACAGACTTCATATATTTGGTGTATTGATCCTTGGAGAAGAAGAACTTCACAAATTCCGTAATCGCCGCTTTTTTGTCGGCATCGCCATTGGCCTTGGTGGAGATGGACCAGCCCTGCAGGGTGTTCAGACCGTTGACAATCACTCTGCCCTTGCGGTCCGGCACCGGGTACCAGCCATAGTCGAACTTGGGATCAGCCTGGCTGATTTGGGAGAACATCCAGGGTCCGGAGAACAGCTGGGCGGCTTTTCCTGTAACCAGCATGGAGGCCGTCTGATTATCGGCGGTGCTCAGGAAGCCTTTTTCCACATAACCCTTGGTGAACAATTCCGTGAAGTCCTGCATGGCTTGGAGCGGTGCAGGATCCGTAAAGCTCGCTTGGCCTTTGGTCCGTTTGGAGTTCCAGTTGGGATCATCCGCCAGCATGCCGTCCATGAAGAATTTATTAATCCAGAAGCCCCAGTGGAAAATATCCTTGCCGCCGAAGGTGATCGGTGTAATTCCCTTTGCCTTCAGCTTCTCTTGGATGGCCAAGAACTCATCGTAGGTTTTGGGCTCTGCAGTCACTCCCGCATCAGCATACGCCTTCTTGCTGTAGATAATGCCTTGCGGTGCGGTGCCTGCGATAGGAGCCGTCCAGTTCTTGCCGTTCAGCTTCGGTGCGTCGGAGAACAGGCTCAGCCATTCGGCTGGAAGCTCGGCGATTTTGCCGGCTTCGGAGAATAATTGGGTATCGCGCATCTCTACCAGGTCGGGAAATTCGCCAACGGCATCCTTTGTCTTTAACCAATCCAGGTAAGAAGCCATGCCGCCTTCTGACAGGTCGGTAATTTTGATGTTGGGATTCGCTTTGGTGAACGCCGCTACAGCATCTGCCATAGCTTGTTTGGATGCAGGATCGCCGGTGGCGTAGCCGATGGTGAAGCTCACATTTTTCTTCGGTGCCGTGCTGGCCGCTGTTGTTGCTCCTGCGGATGCCGCCGGGCTTGCGTCCGAGCCGGAGGACTTGTCTCCGCCGCATGCGGTCAGGACCAGGGATAACGCCATCGCGCCCGAGACGGATACTGCTAACGCTTTTTTGGTAAGTGCCATTTGTATTTAGCCTCCCCTTATATGATCAAGCTTTCTTCCGGAGAACCTTGCCTGTATTCAACTTGATGCTGTTCCCCTTCCGTGATTTAAGACTATCATACCCCCAAAATTTTTAGTATGCGGTTTTTTCAGTTCGATATGCGGGAATTTAAGATGTTGTCTACAAGATGATATGAAAACAGGGTGTGTATGTTTTTTGTTTCGGGAACATTTGTTCCTGTGTAGCAACAAAAAATACCGGCAGCCCGAATCGGGTTACCGGTTTCATTATTCGTATAAACTCAACCTCCGCTAAGCCCATCGGCAATCAGGATGCCGTTGAAATTCTCCGGTCCTATCCGGATTGTCCCCAGGAGGTTGGAGGATACAAATGCCGTGTAGACTAACAAGGGAGTCAGGGTCGGATTATAATCGGCTGCGGAGAATGTGATGATCTGGGGCGCTAGGACGCTGAGGCTGAATGTCGAGGTAGCCGAATATACGACAGGGTCGGTAGCCAAGGTACCTCTCACCACAGTGACCGTAATCCCCACCAGTGCCAAAGGAAGCTGGACAGCGATAGTCCCCGTCAACAGGACCCGAGGAGTGCCTGTAGCTCCATCGGCGTTCAAGCCAATCTGGCCGAACAACTGGGGAGTATCGACGACCAGTATCGGAATGGCGATGGAGTTGGAAGTGCTGGCATTCTGGGAAGTCCTTCCATCAATTAAAATACCCAATGCAATCACCTCCTGCTGTGGATTCAAAATATTATATTATGTTGGTGCACCAAGGGTGTGCAAGAACCTGCAGATGCAACGGATACCCAGAAAAATCCGCACACGCACGGAAAAATGGATAGCCTTCCCGTTTCATTCACACAAGCCCGGAATATGATAGACCAACAGGACGTATCGGCGGTGATGGTAACAATACAGTGGAATTGTTCCCGAGCCCGTCATGAAGGAGCGTAGAGCTGATGCCGGCCAAAGTTTCCATTCTGATTCCGTTCTATAATTGTCCGTATGTAGACCGGGCTATCGAAAGCGCGCTTCAACAAACCTATCCCGATGTAGAAGTTATCGTCATCGACGACGGCTCAACCAAACATGTACCGCTGATAAAACCTTACACCAAACATATCCGTTACATTCGCAAGCCCAATGGCGGCACCGCCAGCGCATTGAACAGGGGAATCCGACTTGCCGGCGGGACTTACATCTCTTGGCTCAGCTCAGATGATGTTTATTATCCTGACAAGCTGGAAAGCCAGATTGCGTTTATGGAAGAACGCAAGGCAGAGGCGAGCTTCAGCAATTTTGACCTGATCGATGAAACAGGGAATATGATCAAAACCGCGGCGGCAGCCAAATTTTCCAATACGCTTGAGCTTCTCCGCCACATGCTCTGGGGCAATCCCATTAACGGCTGCACTGTTGTTGTGTTCAGAAGCCTGCTGGTGAAATTCCAACTGTTTAACGAGAAACTGCCCTACACCCATGACTTTGATATGTGGTACCGACTGCTGGTGGCCGGGACGGATTTTCACTTTATGGACAAAAGCACGGTGCAGTACAGGAAGCACGTCCAGGCAAGCAGTGTCCTGCATATGGAGCAGGTAGAGCAGGAAGCCAACTCTACCAGAGCCCAGTATGAGGAGCAGGTCATCGCCCGAATGATTGAACTCCAATAAACCTAGTAACGGATACTTCCTATTTGCCTGCTGTGGAGCTGCGGATGACCAGCTCGCAGGCCAGGCTGATTTTCTCGAAGGGTTTGTCCGGGTCCCGGGTACGGTCCAGAAGGGCGGCAACAGCCCTTTCTCCCAGCTGCACCTTTTTGACATGGACGGTGGTTAGCGGAACGTTGGCCTCACGGCTCTCCCCGATATCATCGAATCCTGTAACGGACACCTCCTCCGGAACCCGGATTCCCTTCTCCTCCAACACTGCCAACGCGGCCATAGCAATCTCGTCGTTGGCGCAAACCCACGCTGTAGGCAAGGATGGATGTCCAGCCGGCAACCCGTCCAATTGCTTCTGCAGCAAGCGGATGTTGGCCTCTCTGTCCGTTCCCGAAAGCGGCAGCTTGCCTGTACGCGGATCCACTTGGATGTCCTGCTCCTCCAGCGTCTTGCGGTAGCCCATCCATCTGTCCGCGAAGCTTCTGGAGAAGCCCGTATCCCCCAGAAACCAGAAGGCTCTGTGGCCCAAAGCCAGCAAATGCCCGGTCAATGCCGCCATGCTGTCCATATTGGAGGCAAAAACCGTATCGGACGGCACCAGGGAATCCTCGTGATCCGTCAATACGAAGGGCAAACCAAGACGCTGTACCTCCAACAGCATGGAGGTGGAGATGTCGCCTACGCCAATCACCCCCAGAAGCCGCTCCGGCTTCAGGAGTGTTTGCAGATGCTCCGCAGTGTGCTCCGTCAGAATCAGCATCCCCAGATTCAACCGGGATAAGGCATTGCCGATTCCATTTACAATGACACCCCAAAACCCCGAGTCCATATTTTGCAGCCTAACGTTAGGCATCAGAACAGCTACTACCGCTCGTTTGTTTGGCTCTAACCGGTAATCTGACGCGGCTTCAGATCCCAATTTAGTTTGTTCACCCGCACTTTTTTGAGTCTTCTGCTGCTTCAAATACCCCAGCTGGGTGGCGGTTTCTATAATCCGCTCCCTGGTTTTGGCACTGACCCCGCTTTTCCCCGCCAAAGCCTTGGATACAGCATACTTGGACAAGCCCACCATATCCGCAATCTGCTGCATGCTTACCTTTTTGCCCATGGGTACCCCCTTGATCCGTCTGTTTCAATACCACTTATACTAACGGAAGCAGGAGCGGTTTACAAGAAATTTTGTTAGCTTAATTTTCATTGACGTTAGCAAAAAAACAGGTTTACACTGATCGTAATTAGGCGTGTCTGAAAACTCCGAGAGGAGCAGATTTTAACGAATTTTCGTTCATGGCAAGGCACTTTTCCGCAGGCGTACCGGGGGTACGTCAAGGGAAAGTAACGCAGCAAGGGACGAAAAGGCGATGAAAGATGCCCTCAACGAGTTTTCAGACACGCCCTAGCTAACACAGGAGGTATACCATTATGCAGCCCCAGCAGCTTTTGCAGGAGATGTCTGTGGAATTGGATGATATTCTGCAGTTCTGGCTTACGCATACGCAAGATCATATGAACGGCGGTTTTATCGGCCGCATCGACTCCGACATGACCGTTCATCCGCAAGCGCCTAAAGGCCTTGTGCTGCATGCCCGGATTCTCTGGAGCTTCGCCCGTGCATACCGGCATGAGCCCCGCCCGGAATACCGGATGATAGCCGACAGGGCTCTCCACTACCTGGAAACCCGCTTCCGGGACCCTTTACATCCGGGCTTCTTCTGGACAGTGGACCATCTGGGCCAGCCGCTTGACACGAAGAAACAGATATACGGCCAGGCCTTTTACCTCTACGGTATTACGGAATATATTCTGGCCACAGGCAGGACGGAGCTGTTGGATTTAGCGGAAGAGCTGTTTGAGGTCATCGAAAAAAGCTTTGACCCGGTGCACAGCGGCTACGTGGACGTGTTTGCCCGGAATTGGTCCCGGGACGATAGTCTGCGCCTGGGCGAGCAGGACCAGAATGCGGTCAAAACCATGAATACCCACCTGCACATTCTGGAAGCGTACACGAATTACTTCCGGGTGTGCAGGAGCAGCAGGCTGGAGGCTCAGCTCCGGCGTCTGCTTGAGGATACGCTGCAGCATATTGTCAACCGGGAGAACGGACATTTTCTGATGTTCTTTGAAGAAGATTGGACCAGCATGTCAGACATAATCTCCTACGGTCATGATATTGAAGGCAGCTGGCTGCTGCTGGAGGCCGCCGAGGTTCTCGGCGATGAGGCGCTTCTGGCCCGTACCCGGGAGATAACGCTGCAGATGGCAGATGTTGTCCTTCGCGAGGGTGTGGATACGGACGGCGGTGTAATGTGGGAAGGCGATGCAGCAGGTGTAGTTGACGGAGACAAACATTGGTGGGGACAAGCGGAAGCCGTTGTCGGCTTCGTCAACGCCTGGCAGCTCTCCGGCGAAGAGCGGTACTGGCAAGCGGCAGCCAACTGCTGGAGCTTCACACGGGACCATATCGTGGACAGGACCAACGGAGAATGGTTCTGGAAAACAGACCGGGCCGGGACCCCGGCTCAGGAAGACCCGAAGGTAAGCGAATGGAAATGCCCCTACCATAACAGCAGGGCCTGCTTCGAGATTATAACCCGGCTGGGCGAAGGCGTTCAGCCGCAATAAAGCAGCGCCGGTGCGCCCAGCATTTTGCTGACACAACCCGCTTCTCTTGTACACAACAACTTTGCCGCCCACATGTACCCCAGTCCAACCGCGTTCCCTGTACTATCGGACTTCACAAGTGCTAGCTTCTCTCGTACTCTAACGGACTTCACAAGTGCTAGCTTCTCTCGTACTCTAACGGACTTCACAAGTGCTAGCTTCTCTCATACTCTAACGGACTCCACGGACGCTATGTTGCTGATTATGGCACTTTTGAAATTCTAACGGACTCCAGCGCCGCTATTGCCTGCTTCTCCCCTAATTTTAACCCACGAGAGGCAACATAAGGTCCATGGAGTCCGTTAGCCACCCAAAAGCGGCGTTTCAGCCCATATAACGCTCCTCTTGTCCGTTAGCTCCTGCTGGGTTTAATCCCGCGCACCCAAATCATACGAAGGTTGTGATTCCATGAGCACCTTATTCGAACAACGCAAGCAAATGATCCAACACCGCTACGAGGCGCTGATCTCGCTTAAAAACCAGCCCCTTTTCTCCGAAAACGGCATCTTCGAACGTTACGCCAACCCCGCGCTGACCGGCGCCCATGCGCCCTTGGTCTGGCGGTACGACTTCAACCCGGAGACCAACCCTTATTTCATGGAGCGGATCGGCGTCAACGCCGCCTTCAATCCGGGTGCCATCGAGCTGGACGGCAAGTTTTATCTCGTCGCTCGTATGGAGGGAGTGGACCGCAAATCCTTCTTCGCTGTGGCGGAGAGCGACTCCCCTGTTGACGGCTTCCGGCTGTGGGACCATCCGGTGGTGATGCCGGAGACGGAGGAGCCGGATATCAATGTCTATGACATGCGTCTGGTCCACCATGCGGACGGGTGGATATACGGAATCTTCTGCACCGAACGCAAGGACCCCGACGCTGCACCGGGGGATCTCTCCAGCGCAGTGGCCCAAGCGGGTATTGCCCGGACCAGAGATCTGAAGACCTGGGAGCGGCTGCCCGACCTGAAGACCGGCTCCGCCCAACAGCGGAATGTGGTGCTGCATCCCGAATTCGTCGACGGCTGTTACGCCTTCTACACCCGGCCCCAGGACGGCTTCATCGAAGCAGGCTCCGGAGGCGGTATCGGCTGGGGGTTGTCCAACAGCATGAATCCCGCCATCATCACATCTGAGTCCATAATCGACCGCCGCTATTACCACACCATTAAGGAAGTCAAAAACGGCCAAGGCCCCGCCCCTATCAAAACCCCTAAGGGTTGGCTGCATGTCGCCCATGGAGTGCGCAACACCGCGGCAGGACTGCGTTACGTGGTCTACGCCTTCCTGACAGATCTGACGGATCCATCCAAACTGCTGCATGCTCCAGCAGGCCATCTGATTGCTCCTGAAGGTGAGGAACGGATCGGCGATGTGTCCAACGTTGTCTTCATCAACGGTCTGATTGCCCGGGATAACGGAGACGTATACCTCTATTACGCCTCCTCCGACACCCGCTGCCATGTGGCTTCCACCACGGTAGACAGACTGCTGGATTATGTGCTCCATACGCCCGAAGACCCGCTCCGCTCTTACGCATGTGTGCAGCAACGGATCGCCCTGGTGGACCGGAATCTGCAATACCTCACGACGGCACAGCTGCAATCCTAACGTCGTTATACCGGCCCTGCATCCATCCATGCAAGGCCGGTTTTTTAGCTTCTCCTACCTCTCATTCCGCTACCATATTCCTTAGCTTCATAATGACGGCAGTCCCCTGTCCGAGCCGGCTCTCCACCTGCAGCCCGTACGCCGGACCATAATGGAGCTTGATCCGCTCATTCACATTTTGCAGGCCGATGCCTCCTCTGGAATTCGTATCGTACACCAGCGTTTCGTAATGACCGTTCAACCTCTCCACCGTCTCACGGCTCATCCCGATTCCATTGTCCGTAAGAATGAAATAGGTATCGTCTCCCAGATCATAGGCGGAAATCGTAATTTCCCCGGGGCCCTCCCGTTTCTCCAAGCCATGATAGATAGAGTTCTCCACAACCGGCTGCAGCACCAGCTTCAGCATCGGCCGGCCAAGCAGCGGCTCAGGCACCTTCAAGGTCAGGGCAAATTTATCGTTGAACCGCATATTCTGCAAATACAGGTAATGCTCCAGATGCTCCAGCTCCGAGGCAACGGTGCCGCTCTCCACTCCTTTGGTCAGGCTGTACCGGAGCATTTGGCCCAAGTTATAAGTCATCGCGGATACCCGGTCGTCATCATTCAGCTCCGCCATCATCCGGATGGTCTCCAGGGTGTTGTAGATAAAATGAGGATTGATCTGGCTTTGCAGCATCCGCATCTCCGCCTCCTTCTTGCGCAGACGGCTGTCCGCCACCTCTCCGATGAGCTCGTTAATCCGCTCCAGCATCTGGTTGAAGTGTTTGCCCAAAAGCCCTACCTCATCGGCATACTTCACCTTAAGCCGCACATCCATGTTGCCGCCCTGCACTTGCTTCATCAGTCTGGACATCTTGCTGAGCGGCCCCGTCAAAAAGTGGGAGATGACAATGGAAACGGCAAGGGCAAAGCCGGATATGGCCAAGGTCACCAGAATGGTTACATTCCGTGTCAGAGTAGCCTTGGCGGTCACCTCCTTGACCGGAATGAGAGCAACCATCTTCCAGCCTGTTTTGGCGGAGGTGGTGTATGTGCAGATATATTCCGCATTGTCCAGCTCCAACGGAAAGCTTCCCTGATCCCCCTCTATCCTGGAAAAGTAAGGAAGGTCCTCTGCGCGGCCCATCATGAACGCCCTCTCGCTGTCGAAGACGATCTGGTTCTGCTGGTCCCAGATCATCGAATGCCCCTTGGTAATGGCATCCATCTCCTCTACCGTCTTAGCGATAACGCTTACAGATGTGTCAAACACAATCATGCCGATGGGGACAATGGACACAGCATCCCGGATTTCACGGACCACGGTAAACACATAATCCTTATTTCCGGAGGAGTATTCCACCGCCTGGACAGGCAAAAGCACCGGCAGCCCCTCCGCCTCCTTGGCCAGACTCCGCCAATAAGGGATTTTCTGCCGGATATCCTGGCGGAGCCCGTCTGTCTTCAGATTGTAATACAGCTCATCATAGTTATCGATAATGTAGACCGAGGTGCTGTCCTTCTTAATGTTGTTGAGACTCAGCACCACGGGCTCCAGACTCCGCATCTTCTCGATGCTCAAGGGCTGGGCCAGCTTCTGCTGCATATCCGTCATAAATAAGGGCAGAGCAGATATCCGCTTCACATCGGAGATGTAATTTTCCAGCTTGTCCATCAGCTCCGAGGCGGTCCGCGAAACATATGCCTGGGCGTTGGACTGCAGGGATTTGGAGTAATATTGGAATGAAATATAGCTGGTGAGCGTTAAGGGCAAGGTGATCAGAAACACAAACACAATAATCAGTTTCTTCTTCATGCTGCTGTTGGCAATGGAGTGCCAAACTCGGGTTCTTTTGCGCAACCGTTTCCCCACAAGCTTTCCTCCCGCCCTTTAATGGCTCTCCAGCACGGTACTCCGGGCCTTCGCCCATTGCTGATTATATCTTTCCAGCACCTCTGCGGGAGCTCCCAGCAGGTAATCCTGCACCAGCAGAGGCATGTCCAGCTGGGCTTTATTCAATATTTGGCTCAGTTCATCAGTATCCTTGACAATCTCCACATACTGGGGCCGGTACGACTCCAGCTCCAGGAGCTGCTGCAGTTCCGAGGGTTTGGACTTCATCACCGGAATGTACCCTGCGTAATTCTCGTAGCCGGATTGTGTCAGCATCCATGTAATAAAGGTTTTGGCCGCCCCTTGGTGCTTGCTGCTCTTGCTGACTGCGTAATAGCGGTCCGGAGACAAGGTGACCCGCTGGATTCCTGAAGGATTGGCCGGAAAAGGAATAAAGCCGATCTCCTCCGGCTTGGCTCCATTCTCGATAATTTGCGGAATTGCCCAATTGCCGGTGAGCATCATGCCGATTTTCCCTTCCGCCAACTCCCGTTTAGACCGTTCCCAGTTGGTGTCATTGAGATTGGGCTCCAAGTAGCCCCGGTCATACAATGTCCGGATCATCTCCAGCGCAGCTACATAGGGACTTTCCCGATGAAACGGAATGTCAGTGGAGGCCAGACCGGTTTTTACAGCCCCATCCCCTGAGATTAGCAGCGGTACATCGTACATCCACACCTGCAGCGGCCAGCGGTCCTTAAAATTGGAGGCCAAAGGAATCACACCATGCAGCTTCAGCCGTTCACAAACCGTGAAAAAAGCATCCGGCGTTTGCGGCAGCTCCGTAATGCCGGCTTGTTCGAACACCTTCTTGTGATAAATCAGGCCGGTTACGGCCACTCCGGAGGGAATACCGTAGGTAACGCCCTCATACGCGCGGAAATCCTTGAAGTACATGTCGCCATCCAGTTCTAAATCATCCAAGGGGGCAAAAAATTTGGGCAAATCGGAGGCCGGAACCGAAGGCATCAGCATCACATCCGGCGCTTCGCCCGAGGCAAGCCGGATTTTGACGCTTTTGTCATAATCCCGGAAGGCTTCGAATTGGACTGTAATCTCCGGATGCAGCTCGTGAAATCGCTGGGCATACTCCTTATATGTGCCGTCAATCATATCGGTCCGGTTGGTCACTACGTTGATGATGCCGCTTTGCCCGGAATCGCCGGAAGGCTCCGCTTCCTTCTGTGCAGGAGGACCGCTTGGACCAATCCAGCTGCAGCCGCCGCACATCCATAGCACCGTGAGAAGAAGCAATAGAGGCTTATTTATACGCAAGTTCATTCTTCCGTCCTCCAGTCTGCCGGCGGGTAACAGAAAACCGGGCATTGGCATGCCCGGATTACGGCGAGATATACTTTTCCTTGTATTCCTTTGGCGTCAAACCCACTGTCTTCTTAAACAGCTTGTTAAAGTAAACCGGGTCGGAATAACCCAGCATGGAGGAAACCTCATAATTTTTCAGCTGCGGATAATCCGTCAAAAATTGCTTGGCCTTCTCCATCCGTACGGCAATCAGGTAATCGGTCATGGTCAAACCGGTTTGCTGCCGGAACAATTTGCTAACATAGCTGGGGCTAAGCTCCACCCGCTCCGCCAATTGCTCCAGATTAAAGGTCTTGTCAAATTCCTTATCCAGGATCTGCTTGATCCGCTCCGCCACACGGTGCTCCTGCTCCCCTGCGTCCCGTTCCCGGCAATCCGGTTCCGTCTCGTCGAGACTGCGGCTGATTTTAGTTAGGGACTGGAAAAGATCGTATTTATCCAAGGGCTTCAGCAAATAATCGAAAACGCCGAAGCGGAGGGCCTGTCTGGCATATTCAAACTCGTTGAAGCCGCTGATCACAATCACATGAAGAGCCGGAAACCGCTCCTTCGCCTTTTCGATCAGCCGCAGACCGTCTATAACGGGCATCTTGATATCAGTGATCAACACATGCAGCTCCCCGGGCTGAAGCTTGCTCATGGCTGCACTTGCCTCCAAGCCATTGGCATATAGACCGGCAATTTGGACGGAAAGCTCGGACTTGCCCAGTATTTTGGCGATTCCCAACCGGATCAGCTCTTCATCATCCACGATCATGACATTCAAGCAGGCTCACTCCCAGCCAACGCATTTTGCCACATTCATTTTACCATAAACATGCAGAAAACGGTTGCAGTATTTCGGGCGTATGCCTCTCCTCCAGACGTTCAGGCCTTGACGGCCCCGCTGGTCACCCCTGAAAAAATAAATTTCTGCAGGACTAAATAGAGAATGACGGTAGGCAGCATGATGATCAGAATGGCCGCACAGATGTAGTTCCACTCCGCCTGGTTGATTCCGGCAAACCGCATGATGGAGGTGGAAACCACCCCCAGCTTCGCTTTGGGCATGTACAGGTAAGGAATGTACAGATCATTGTAGATATTGATGGTTTTCAGGATGACCAGCGTGGCTGTTGCAGGCGTAAGCAGCGGAAAAATAATTTTCCGGTAAATCCGGAACAGCGAGGCTCCATCAATCATGGCGCTTTCGTCCAGCTCATACGGGATGCTTTTGATGAACTGCAGGTAAATGTAAATCTGCACCACATCCGCTCCGATGTACAGCAGAATAGGCGCATACAGTGTGTTGAACAGGTGCAGGGATTGGATGATGGAGAATACAGCCACCTGCGTGGTGATGGTCGGAATGATGGTGGCAGCCAGAAATGCTCCCATAACCAGCCCTTTTCCGCGAAAATCAAACCGGCCAATGGCATACGCCACCATGGTGCCCAGAATAACATTGCCCACCAGGGAAACCGCAATAATGACGAAGGTATTGCCGAAGGCCTGGGCCAGATGCGCCCGTTCAAAAACAACCCGGAAATTTTCCAGGTTGGCGAAGCTTTTGGGCAGCGTAAACGGCCCCGCCGAGCCAAACTCGCTTTTATCCTTGAAGGCATTGACAAAAACCACGTAAGGCGGAAATACTACTACAAAGACGGCCGCCATCAACAGAAAATATTGGAGGCTCTTCAGTACAGGCTGCTGTTTCATGACCTATTCCCCCTTCCTGTTGATGACTTTGCTTTGTATGCCCAGAATCACAATGGTTATGAATAGCAGCACAATGCTCATGGCCGATGCCAGCCCGTAATTATTATATTGGAACGCCGTTTCAACGGTTTTAAATACGAAGGTAGTGGAAGCCCCTGCCGGTCCGCCTGCAGTAAGCACAAAAGGCAAATCAAACACGGATAACGCGCCGCTGATGGTTAAGAACATATTCAATTCGATGATCTTGGCCAGATTGGGCAGGGTCAGATTCCAGAATTGCTGGAAGCCGTTGGCCCCGTCTATGGTCGCCGCCTCATAGATGTCTCCGGGAATCGCCTGTAGCGCACCGATATAGATGACCATGTTGTAGCCCATAAACCGCCAAAAGCCTACGGAGGCTAACGAAAAATTCACAATCTTCGCATTGCCCAGCCAGCTTGTTTGCAGACTGTCCAAACCGATCAGACCCAACAAGGCGTTCAGGGAGCCGTTGGTGGTGTCGAATACAAACTGGAACATAAACGCAACCGCAATGCCATTCATAATAAAGGGCAAAAACAGAATCATCCGGAAAAAATGGCGTCCCTTCAGCTTTCCGTTCAAGATGACAGCAAACAGCAGCGCTGCGATATTTTGAACGATGCCTACCAGAAAATACGGAATCTGATGCAGAAATACCCCGAATATCTTCGGGTTCCGGAATACCTCGGCATAGTTGTCCCAGCCGATCAGCTTTTTGTCGGGGCTAAGCCCATCCCAGTTGGTAAAGCTCAAGTAAACCAGCTTGATAGCCGGATAAAATGTAAAGGTGCAAAGTAAGGCCATCGGAACCAGCAAAAATCCGGTAACAATCAGCCATTTTTGAGTTTTGTACGGCAATGTGCTGAACATGTCGGTTTCCTTCCTTCCTTCGAAAAGCTGCTTGCGGAAGCAAAATGGATTACCCGGAGTCCCTGGATAATCCATTCTGCCGCCAGCCCCAATTAATAACCAAGTGCCTTTTTGGCATCCGCCCATTGTTTATTGAACTTGTCAAACACCTCTTGGCTTTTGCCCAGCACAAATTCCTGTACAATGGCCGGAGGATCAATTTGGGCTTTATTCTGGGTGGCGATGGCTTGGTCGTTATCCGGAACCCCTTCGATAAATGACGGGTTGGAGGCCTTGAATTCCGTTAATTGAGCCAGTTCAGGCTGCTTATCCTTCAGAACCGGGATAAAGCCGGCAAAGCTGTCAAAGCCCGATTCTTCAATCATCCATTTGACAAATGCCTTGGCGGTTTCTTGATTCTTGGAGTTTTTGTTCACCGCATAGAACCAGTCCGGATTCAACGGAGCATTGGTTTTGCCGGAATTGTCATAGGGCATCGGGAAAAATCCGATATCCTCCGATTTGGCGCCGTTTTCGATAATCTGGTTAATGACCCAGTTGCCCAGGAAGTACATGGCGAACTTGCCGGTGGCTACATCCTTTTTGGACTGCTCCCAATTGGTGGAATTGATGTCCGGCTCCAGGAAGCCCTTCTCGTACATGGTTTTCAAGATCCCCATGGACTTGCCGTAACCATTATCTAATGTATACGGGGTATTGGTTTTGATCCGGTCATTACCCAGCTGGGCACTTCCGGCAATGACGGGGGGAAGATCATAAACCCAGGATTGAAGCGGCCACTTGTCCTTGAAGTTGGACGCCAGCGGCACAATGCCCTTGGCCTTCAGCTTTTCCGCTGCGGCATACAATTCGTCCAATGTTTTAGGTACCGCTGTTATGCCTGCATCCTTAAAAACCTTTTTGTTATAGACAATGCCCGATGTGGAAGCCCCGGAGGCAATTCCGTACATTTTTCCGCTGGTAGCCTTAAAGTCCTTGAAGTAAATTTTTTCGTTCAGGCCCATATCATCCAGCGGTGCAAAATACTTGGGCAAATCCGAATTGGGTATGGTGGGCACCAGCAGAATATCGGGATAATCGGCGGAAGCGATCCGGACCTTCACGTTCTTGTCATAGTCGCGGATTGCTTCAAATTCAATGTCGGCATTGGGGTATTTTTCCTTGAAACGTTTGGCGTAATCCTTGTATTCCTTGTCTACCATGTCGGTGCGGTTTGTCAAAAAGGTAACCTTGCCCTTAATATTGCTGCCGGGCTTTTCACTTGCTTTTGCGGTATCCGTAACAGCAGGTTTGGCGGATTCCGCCGTTTTGCCGTTGTCACTGCTTCCGCTGCATCCGGCTGCCAAAGACAGGGTTAAAACGGCCACCAGGGCCCCAGGGATTGCTTTTCTCATCTTTCCTTACCCCTCTCATTCGTTTATAACAGACATGGATTCGCTTACATGTTGTATTATAGGCCGGCGCATCTTCTCTTTATAGGAGGCTGAATTGTGATTTATAGTCCTCAATTGTCACTTGAAGCTCACTTCATCTCCAGGGGCAAGCTCGGAATTGGCCTTCATATAAGCAATCAGCTCGTCCAAGCGGGTATAAGCCACGGCCACATAGGTGTCGGCTGCCCCGTAATAAACGGCGATGCGTCCGGTTTCGGCATCCTGGAGCGTTGCACAGGGAAAGACCACATTGGGCACAAAGCCTGTGGTTTCATAAGGCTTCTCCGGTGTCAGCAGGTAATCGCGGGTTCTGTACAGCACCTTGGACGGATCCTCCAAATCCAGCAGCGCGGCACCAATACTGTACACAAAACCGTTGCAGGTGCCGGATACCCCATGATAGAACAGCAGCCAGCCCTCAGTTGTTTCAATGGGGGCAGGACCCGCGCCAATCTTGACGCTTTGCCACCAGCCCGAAGAGCTTCGGGACATAACTCGGCGGTGTTTGCCCCAATGCACCAAATCCGGGCTTTCGCTTAAGAAAATATCCCCGAAGGGTGTGTGGCCGCTGTCGCTGGGACGGCTAAGAAGAAGATATTTGCCGTTGATCCGCCGCAAAAACAGCACTCCGTTGCGGTTGAAGGGAATAAACGGGTTCTCCAGCCGTACAAAGGTTTTAAAATCCTTGGTCATCCCCAGGCCCAAGCGCCGCACCGCCAAAATCAGTGCAGAAAATAATGTAGTAGGTCCCCTCAATCTCCACCAGCCGGGGATCATACGCATACAGGGGCTGGCAGAGTGCACCCGCTTCGTCGGTCCATTGAATTTCCTCCGCTTCGATGTCCCAATGCAATGCGTCCTTGCTCCGCCCCACATGAATTTGCGGCTTTCCATTCTTGTGGTCTGCGCGGAATACCCCAATGAATGCTTCTCCATACGGTAAAACAGCGCTGTTAAAAATCCGTGCCGCCTTAGC
Source organism: Paenibacillus mesotrionivorans (assembly GCF_046098205.1). Lineage (NCBI taxonomy): Bacteria > Bacillati > Bacillota > Bacilli > Caryophanales > Paenibacillaceae > Paenibacillus > Paenibacillus mesotrionivorans. The sequence goes on from NZ_JBJURJ010000017.1 coordinate 142,515, forward strand.
GATGGGATTCCAATGAATCACCGGATTTCCGTCATGCCTCCACATGACCCCCTCTTCTCCCTCCGGCTTGTTCTGCCATGGCATATGAGGCAATGCCTGCCCTAAAATCCGCACATGCTGAGATTCCATAGTGCGTTTCCTCCTGTCATAATTAATGATTTAGCTTATCGATTAGCTAAATCAAAGCTATTTTAGGCTTTTGCTTCAGGCTCGGTCAATGGCCTCCGTTGTCATTTTCTTCCGAAATGACAAGGGAAGACTATAAAGGGGTGGCAGTTGAGAAAAAAGCTCTTTGCCCGAAGGCAAAGAGCTTTTTTTAAAAGCAAACTATATATTCTGCGGCTTAACGGAATTTCGGTATACCGGCTTGGCCTTCACCAAAACACGCCCCGCCGTTTCATCGTTGTGCTTGATCTTGCGGATCATCATCGTCACCGCCGTCTCCGCCATCTCCCGCATATTGACCTCCATGGTGGTCAGCTTCGGCTCACACAGCGTGGAGTACAAGTCATTGTCAAACCCTGTCACCGAGCATTGCTCCGGAACCTGTATCCCCTTCTTCTGCAGGTGCACCACCAGATTGTAGGCAACCTGGTCACAATTGCAGACGAGAGCGGTAGGCAGTGGAACCGGCAGGGTGATTTCCGTAAACCGTCCCAGCTCGTCCCTGTCACTTAGGACATACTCGGGGCGAAGGGGGAGCTTATGCTCCAGCAATGATTTGCAATAGCCAAGATAGCGGTCCTGAATGCTGCTGGTGGAATAAATATTCCCCACAAATGCAATGTCCCTGTGGCCTTCAGCGATCAGATAATTGGTCATTTCATAGGATCCGAAGAAATTATCCCCGACCACACTGTCCACAGGCTGGTCCGTGTAAAAGTCAAGCAGCGTCACGGGTATCCCCGTGCCCAGGAATGCATGCACATAGGCCTTGTCCAGCTGGCCCAAGAGAATGAACCCGTCCGCTTTCCTCTCGTTATAGATCCGCGGCAGTACAAGACTGGCTTCATCGTCCGCATGCAGCACATGCAGAAGACCGGAATACTGATATTCCTCCAAAGCCTGCACAAGCTGCTGGTAAAACTGCATATAGAACGAGTGGCCTGCCCCTGTGTAGCGCTCTGCAATAACCACTCCGATATTGTAGGAGCAGCCTTCCTTCATGGACTTGGCGATGGTGTTTAACCGGTACCCCAGCTGTGCCGCTGTTTCCTTTACCTTAACCCGCAGCTCCTCACCGACGCCATCCTTGCCGTTCAAAGCCTTGGATACAGTCACTGTGCTGATTCCCAGCTTTTCAGCGATATCTCTCATGGTTATATTGGCGTTCATGCACCCATCCTCCAGCCTAATCGATAAGACGCTGTCACTTCGCTCTCAAAAAAGCCACATAATCCGTAACGGCTCCCTTGTAGCCCTGAGACCGCAGGAGGGTGGTAATATTCCCGCGGTGGTAGGTGCCATGGTTGACCACCTGCTGGATAATCTCAACCACAGTATTGTGGAAGGGTTCCCCCTTTATGCTCTTATAGGATACAATCCGGTGGAAGTCTTCCTGTTCCTTCAGATAATCCAAATTCTCCTGCAGAAGCTGCCGGAAGCTCTGGGCCGCCTGTCTGACTGAGGTAAAGGACGTCGTGGCAAGACCCACGGGGCTTTCCCCCTTCAACCGGGCAAACCAAATCTCATCAACAGCCAGAATATGGGCCATCGCCTCCGCTACCGAGCTGAAGCCCAACTGCACCTCCTTCAAAAATACCTCAGCAGGCAAAGACTCCACATGCCGGAAAACCTGTTCATTGGCCCACATGTGGTAGCTGTATTGCTGGAGCATGTACGCTTTCATGGATTCACTTCCCCTCTAATGGAAATTAGTCCGTACACTGCGGATCGAATCCTCCAGAGCCTGGCTGGTTTTGACCTCTACCACAACCCCGATGCCCTTCTGCTCCGCCAGTCTTAGTCTGTTCTCCACCGGAACCTGTCCGGTATAGAGCCGGGCATGATCCTGCTTCCCGTCAAAGTCATGCAGATGCATGTGCTTCAACCGGTCCGGATAACCCGCAATCACAGGCCCCTCCGCAAACCCGGTTTTGGCGTCATGGCCCACATCCCAGGTCAATGCAAATTCCGGGAAAGCCGCCAGCCTGTCCAGCGCCTCCCGGATAAACGGCAGGTGGAAGTTGCAGGCATTTTCGATACAGATTAAAACGCCCTTTTCCCTGGCATATGGGTAAAGCTCCGCGTACGAAGCCGCCAGATTGGCGAGGAAGGTCTCTTGGTGAGCTTCATAAATCCAGATTTTCCGGTCAGGCAGGGTAAAATAAACCCCCGAATTCAGATGCAGGTTCAAAATTCCGATCTCTGCCCCACTGGCCCAATCTATGGCCTCCTTGCACCGCTGTACATGTCCCTGGCGCATGGCACCATGGATGGAGCCCAAGTCCAGCTCCTCCGGCAGATGAACCGTCAGCTCTACCCCGTATTCCTGTTTCAGCCGAAGCAGCTCCGCATATCCCGTCACCTCCGGATTGCAGACCGGCAGATTCATGTTAATCTCCACAAACTCCAGGTCAAGCCTCCGGCACAGCTCCAGGTTTTCCTCAAGCCTGGCATATTCCACAAGAGTCGGCATTCCCAGCTTCATTCGAGCTTCCCCTCCGTCAGCTAACAATCGATCCAGATGTAATGCTTATCCGCCGTTGACCGGGTAATCGTCCCGTTATTCTTCAACGCCACGTTGATGGAGCTCTGGTTTCCCGGCCATATCGTCACCAGCACCTGACCAAGCTCCATACGCCGGGCTTCCTCCAGCACCTTGCTTAACATGACTGTGCCGTAGCCCTTATTCCGCTGGCCGGGCCTGATGGCATACCCGATGTTGCCGCCGTCCTCCCTCAGCCTGTCCGACAGATAGTGGCGCAGCTTGGCGAAGCCCACCGGGTACCCGTCAGCATAGAGCCAATAGGTGGTGCTCGGCACCATCCAGTCCGCCAGCCCCTCTCCACGGGATGCAGCATCCTGACGGACCAGCCATTGCCGGAACTCCACCTGGGAGCATCCGTGCCCGCCGTTAATAAACCCATTCTCCGCTTTAGGAATGTCCTGCAGCATATCATAGATATCCTGTCCGTCTGTTACGGACAGCTTCCGCAGCTCAACCTCCATTGCCTGCCCCTCCTGTTTCTACAAATCCTTCCCCATACAAACGCTGTCTTCCCTATCGGTATATGGTGCATACCGGTCTATTTCGGCGTAGCCGCTTTTGGTATATAACGCAATAGCTTCCGGCTGGCCACGCCCGGTCTCCAGAATGGCCCGTTTTTTGCCTGCTTCCTTCGCCCAGGTCTCCAGCTCACGAAGTACCTGCCCGGCAATGCCTCTGCCCCTGTTTTCATCCAAAACGTACATTCGTTTAATCTCCACGGTTTGGCCCTCTGCCGCCTCCCGGTAGCACCCGCAGCCAACCGGCTTCCCATCCTCATAGGCCACCACGGCCTTGGCATCCAGCTTGATCTTATTAAGAGGCTGAAAAAAATCCCTCGTACCCGGATACCTGCGCTCCAGATCCTGATCCAGCAGCCCGGTCAAGGTCTCAAAATCCGTATCCTCTGAGGATGTCCGTTTCAGTTCAATCATCATGGTTTCCCCTCTTCTCCCGTTGATATATAGAGAAGCAACCCTCCACGGAAAACTTCCTGCAGCGGGTTGCTTCTTTCTGATGTGATTCCTATAGTACCACGGCGGTATTATGCCAGCAAGAGGCTTTTTCCATTTCCTCCAGCGTTTAGCTCTCTTCCCGGTATTCAAAATAATCGAAGTCCGCGGGCCTCCGGAAGCCCGTCAGATCCTGGCAGCACAGCCCTACGAAGGCTCCCGTGAACCACCCCTCCCGGCAAGCTTCATCAGACAGGGTGCTGGCATCCAATACCGGCCCCACCGGGGTAAAGGCGTTCTCGCCCGTTACCGAATATGAAAACTGCAGCTTGTCGTGGTCCACTGCCGCACGCAGCCACACCCGCTCCGCCTCCTCGGGTAGGGGAATATATCCGGCAGGCTCCGCATACACGTTATTCACGGCAGACAGAATGCACAGGCAGCGCCCGTAATCGTCATGGTGGGTGAGATGGAGATAATAATAGTTCTCCGTATCGTACAGGCAGATCAGGCCCGCCAATTGTTTGTAAATAGTAGGCCTAAACTCCACACAGGTGCTTGCAGTGAATACAAAGCTTTCCCAGCGCCGGGCAATGAGGCTTTGCCGGTATTTCGAGCCTAGCCCTTCCCTGCCGTACAGGCGCAGAAATCCTTTGCGTTCCGTCAAGGAATAGAAGGTTTCATCCAGCGGAATACGCAAGGACTGGAACCGGATATCCAGCTGCTCTCCATCAAAATCATCCCTTGACGGTTTCACCGGGAAAGGGTGCAGCGGCAGACCGGGGCCTTCCACCTCCGCCTCCGGAAGCCGTGTGCCGTTTGCCAACCGGAGCCAGCCGTCCTCTGTCCACTCTACCTTCTGGAGGGCCGTTTCCCGTCCCAGAGTATATTTACGGTCGCCTTTGTCCGTGCGGTTCTCAAGTGCCCGCCCGCATAGATGCGCCATGTACCATTCGCCGTTTTGGGTTTCCACCAGATCGCCGTGACCGGACTTCTGCAGCAGCAGCTCCGGGTGGTCGCGGGCTGTCATAATGGAATTGCCTTCGTATGCCTCATACGGTCCGTACAGCTCCCGGGAGCGCAGGATAGATTGTCCATGCCCTTCTCCCGTGCCCGTATCGGCGGCGAACAGATAATAATACCCGTTGCGCTTATAAATATGCGGCCCTTCGAAGAAACCCTCGTGGCTGGCAAAAATCGTCCGCGCTTCCCCTAACATCCTCTGCTCCGACGGTGAGTATTCCTGAAGCACCAGATGCCCCCTGTACTGCTTGTTCACCCGATGGTCCGTTACCATGCTGACAATATACTTCCGGCCATCCTCATCATGGAACAGGGACGGATCGAAGCCGTAGCTGTTCAGATACACCGGCTCCGACCAGTCGCCAAGAATATCCGAGGCGGTCACCAGATAATTATGGGTGTCGTACATTTTGCAATAGAACGAATTCACCACGGTATACACCAGATAAAAGACGCCGTTGTCATAGGTCAGGCATGGAGCCCAAACGCCTTGGGAAGCGCCTACTCCCCGCAGGTCCAGCTGGGAAACCCGGTTCAATGGGTGTCCCGCCAGCTCCCAGTGGATCAAATCCCGGGAATGGTGGATCTGTACGCCGGGAAACCATTCGAAGGTGGAGGTAGCGATATAATAATCATCTCCTACCCGGATAATGGACGGGTCCGGATTAAACCCTCTCAGAATCGGATTCTTAATTGAAGTCATGTAATTGTTCTTCCTTTCTTATTCAGCTTCTAATCCTGGCACCTGCCCGACGCCAAGCTTCCGGAGGAGCCATTCCGCACTTTTTCTTCCGTTTATCTCATGGCCGCCGGGATGAATATCCCAGGCAAATTGTCCGGGGGCATCCCACGCGGAATAATGCGCCTCCAGCCATGCAATGGCCTGCCTGGTATGCTCCACGGGAAAAATCGGGTCCTGATCCCCGGACTCCACAAACAATGCCCGCGGTGCCATCAACCCGGCCAGCTCTGGCTGCTCCGTATCCAGAAGGAGGCCGGGCAGATAATTGTCGATGCAATGATGCATCGCCAGGGTACTGCCCCGGAAGGTATTGGCCCAGCCGCATAATACAGCCGCCTGGACCCGTTCGTCCAATCCCGCCGTAAAGGCGGCAATCAGCCCTCCCCCGGAAAAACCGAACACCCCCATCCGGCTGCTGTCCACATCCGGTCTCGACGCCATGTAGTCCAAGGCTCTCATCGCTTCAAACACTCTCATCCCCGCCAGTGTCCGGCCATACATCAGCAGCTGCGAGGCTAAAGTGCCGCAGGAGCTATAATGTGGGTTGGCCTTCAGCTCCTCCGCCATCCGGCGGACCCCGAAGCCCATGATTTCCGGAATCACCACCAGCATACCCTTGCGAACCAGCTGCACGGCGAAGCGGTTATGAATGCCAGGCTCCTCCAGCTCCCGCCCCAGCTCATCCAAGCCAGCCGCATCCCGCTGGCCGCTGCCATGACCGTGGCAGGCCAAGACTGCAGGCCATGGACCTTGACCCTTCTTGGGAATCTGCACCATCACCGGGACATGGACAGATTCCATGGTCGTGTACACAACACGCTCCAGAATAAAATCCTTGTATTCTGTCCGTTCCAGCTTCCGGGCTCGCAGGGGATGATCCCTTTCAGGGAAACCGCCCAATGCGGCCTTCAGCCTGCTCCGCAGCCATGCCTGTTGCTCCGGCTTTCCGGCATTCCGCCGGTTCTCCTGTCTTCGGGCAGCCGTCCTCTCGTACAGCGTCCCCAAGAAGGCATCCGTGGTCCAATCCGGAATCTTAATGCCCGCTTCGCCTGCTTCGTTCTCCAACCGGGTCCCTCCATTCTCCTCTATGGGGTTTAGTAGGCTGTCCGCTCACTCCGGATAACCCGGCCATCCGCCGTATATTCATTAGCCTCAACCAGCATATGCCCTCCATTGCCCTCCAGGCCGCTCACTCGCAATACCTGAACCCGGCCGTCGGCAAGCCTGACCGTGAGCTCATCGGCGGAGGACGCCTGAACGGAGGCCACCATCGATTTGTCTTCATATGGTTCCATCATAGTAATGAATCTGGCGGTTTTGCCGGTGGAGCGGACACTTAGCATTTTCCGTCTGGCCGCTTCATCGCCCAAGGGGTAATCGGCACCGATGGATGCCGTAAACCGGACGGCCTTCAGACCGGTCAGGTCCACAGTGATGACCCCCGCCTGGTCCATATCCACAGGGTTGGCAGGGATTGCCTTATCGAACTGGCGGGCCTGCAGCTTCACCGGACCGCCATAATAATCCACACCCGGACCGCAGCCAGGATCGGTATTCTCCCTCACCAGCGGGAGGTCCGCCAGATACAGAACCTCACCCGACTCCGTCTCAATACACGGGTCTCCCCAAAAGATGGTCTTTTCTGTGGTTTTGCGGATTCCATGCTCTCCAATTCCTTCTTGAGCCCTCACTCTCAGCTCCAGCGTTTCCCCACTGTCCAACTGTAAATCCAGATCATCCCGGCCCAAAATCCATGCGCCAAAGCTGCCTGATGCCAGCACTTTGCCGCCGCTGCGGACCTCGTACTCCAGCTGTTTTTCCACCTTGTAATATTCCGGTGTATGGCCCACGATCAGTTCTGCCTGGGGCGGCCAGACGGTGTAATGGTCGATGTTCAGCGGACCGTCTGTATTCAGCTCCGTCCGGTTGGCTCTGTTGTCGAACCCGGTACCGAAGCCCGTCCGGAACTGGGCCTTCACCGGTCCCTCCAGCTCATACCAGTCGCAATCCGTGATCAGTTGGGCGCTGTTGAGAGGATCAGGGTCGAACTGCTCCGTATGGTTGATCCGTTCCACTGGCCCTCCCGCTTCTATCCCGGTCAGCCCCTTGCAGTGAAACAGACAGTCGTAATCATGCACCTCATCGCCTGCCAGGTAATCGAACAGAACCACATAGTCGTCGGTGACCACGGTCAGACGCCGTTGGAGCACCGGCTCCGTAAACCCGGTACGGGTGGTATATTCCGGAGGGTTCTCCGGAATGGGGATATACCGGGCTTCATTCCAGGTGCGCTCCGCAAAGCTTTTGTCGCCGTCCACCATCCAGCCGCCGTAAGGGGGATAGGACCAGCGCGCCTGATTCTCCACCGCGCAGGCCTGGAAAAGCTGGCCGCTATGGAACAATAGCCTGCTGCCCTCCGCCGGGTCCTGCTGCTTCCGGTCCACCACCACCATATTGTGGGTTAGGGAGGTTTGGACATAAAATTTGTACATAAAGGTGTGGTAGCTGTACCAGATATTCTCCGGATTATAGAAGCTCCGTCCGTACCGCATAACGGACAGCAGACTGGCCCGGTCATAATGGCCGTGGGCTCCGCCGTGAGAGCCGTACTTCACGACAGCCTGGATCTGCTCCTCCGGCTTCCGGCCCTCCGTCTGCGAACGCAGCACCGCCACACCCGAATTGTCGGCATACGCCGAGGATAGATAAGGCTTGGAGGTGCTGGGAGCAAGACCGGGTACGGCATACAGCAGGTCACGGTCCTCCAGGCTGCAGGTAAGCAGAATATCTGCATATTCCGGCTTGCGGTACAGATAATAGGCCAGGTCATAACGCCCGTCCATATACCCTCTCGGCGAGATGCCGGGAAGCTTGGACTCCGCCGAATCGTTGATGCCGAAGAGCACACCCCGGTAATCGGCAAAAGGAAGCAGACTGTCCCAAATCTGGGTGATAGAGCGGTAATTCAGGCGACTGGGTCCCCAGATGTCCAGGCATAAGCCATCCTTTTCCGGCTTGCCGCCGGGTGTGACCTGACCGTAATACTGGGAGGGAACCCAGGTATCCGACAGATTGATGCCCCAGGGACGGCAGCTCTGGACGATCTCCGACAGCAGCCCCGCCGACATGAGGTTATAGCCGACAGAGCATTCATACCACCAGCCGTCATCCAGTGTTCCCTTGGACAGATGGTCAGTGAATCCTCCGGCTCCATACAAAAAACGCTGCATCCTTTCATAATCCTGAAGGGCCTGGCTGCAGTACAAGGCCCCGGTCATCTCGGCCAGGGTCCAGTTGGAGATGCCTCCCACACTAAGCGCCCAATCAATAAGCTCCATAAATAGACGGAAAGTATGCTCCGTATGGACGTGATCCTCCTTCGCCAGCAAACCCCAGTCAGCCAAGAGATCGTAAACCACTGCCGTGTGCTTGAAAAATTCCCCTTCATGGACCAGCTCCTGGCTACATGCCTTACGGGTCAAGGGGTATCCCTCCGCCGGATCAACCACCCTGCGGAGAAACTGCGCCGCCTTTTCCCCCAAGTCCTGCCTGCCTGTCAGCTTCCAGGCAATCGCTGCATTCTCTGCCTCGTGGGCGTGATGGCTTTCCAACAGAAAATCCCTGGTCCGGCCAGCCGGAAGCATCCACTGTTCGGCACGAAACACGTACATTCCAAGCAGTTCTTTGGCCCAGTCCTGCTCCTTCACCGTTTGGGCAACGGTCTGCCAGCCCTCTTCCGTATGTTTGATCACCGGACGGGGAAGCTCCCGCAGGGTAATCAGCTCCAGACTCTCGGCCAGATCGCCCCGGCCATTGGGCACAAACATCAGCTTCTGCACCTCATGGCCCCCCGGCGCAACCCGTTCGGGCAGCTCCACCGATACCATCACCTGGCGCGTTTCCCGCGCCTCCAGCACAAAAGCAGACGGCTCCACCCGTACCGGCATGGTTTCCCAGCCGTATTGCTCCCTGGAAAGGGTTACCGCTTGCGGCTTACCGGTGCAATTGCTGACTAACACAGGATATTCAGCCGCTGCTCCCGCTTGAACCGAACGGGACAGCACCGGAGTATGCACATAGAGCGCCGGTCTTCTTTTGAATAGGATGTTCACAAGACGGACCGGCTTTGCTTCCCCGCTCCCACCGTCTCCCACCGCAGTGATCCGGACGGAGCGCACAAACTTCCATCTGCCGGATAACACCTTCTTATCGTTAAATTGACCGAGCGGAAAGACAAGCATTGTCCGCCCCTCTTCCACACCGGCCACCCGGCAGTAGGATTCGAAAAATTCAATTTCCTCCGGCAAGGGGGATTTATCCATAAGCAGCCCGATCTCCGCCTTGATCTCCCATACCCCCGTCCCCTCCGGAAATTCCAATTCCAGCTCAAGGCTATGCCAATCTCTAAGATCCACGCTATATTCATTGAAGGTGACAAAACCCAGCCGGGACCAGTGGTTTTCCTTGTGCACTCCCGGATATTGCAGGGTGAACGGTTCGCCGGGAATCAGCAGGAATTCCCGTTTGGGGTCTGCCTCCGCCTCGTCTATCTTCACACCGCCCGGCCGCTGCTCCCAGTTCCATAAATCTATAACCGTTTCCATCTTATCCGCTCCCTCTCTCCATTCTATCCCTGCACGCGCCTTGTGGAACATGCTGTTTTTTTAGTTTGTTGTGCGGTTTTTTCAGATATGGCAAAACCGGCGGCGGGAGTACAGCTCCGCACCGCCGGTTCATAGGGCTTACCTTACTTGCCGCCCTTGTCCAGGTAATCCTGAACCTGCTTCTTCAATTCTGCGCGTACCTTATCCAGGCCAAGCGCTTTCAATTCTCCGTTCATTTTCACCGCATCCGCTGTCCAGTCCTTATACTGTCCAACCTTCAGCATTTGCAGGAACGGCGTAAACTTGGAGTTAATGTTGGCAAATTCCGACTTCACATTGGTATTGTCGAAGGTAAACTTGGCAAGGGGCGGGGAATAATAGGTATCCGCCTTGGCCGAATATTCCAGATACTTCTTGGCTGTGTCATCCAGGGATTCGTTGATGCGGATCATGTTGGGATTCCAGGTCATTTCATACCCCGGGAAGGTGTAGTTTTTGGACTCATCCAAAAGCTTCACCTGGTTGTTGCCTACCGCCTGCCAGTGTTTTCCCTCAATGCCGTATTCAAACAAATCATGGTTGGCCCGTTCACTGAACAACCAGTCGAAGAATTTCATGGTGCGGTCGATATTCTTGGAGTTGGCGGGAATTGCCACACTGTTGTTGGACTTGTAATTGGTGCTGATCGCCTTGGTTTTCATATCGCGCACATTGGCGTTATAGACGAAGAATTCCAGATCGGCTGCGGAATTGGTGTCCTGCAGCTTTTTGCGGTCGGCGGCGAAGCTGGAGATGGTGCCTTCATAGGAGGCAGCCTTGCCGGACATAAAGTAGGCCTTGGCATCCTTCTGGCTCAGCACATCCTTCTCCAGGTACTTGCTCCATTCGGCATACTTGTCATGGTCAGGGTGTGCGGTTCTCAGCGTGTTGTACGGAGCAGGTAGCTTGCCATATTCGGAATCCGCGTCGCCGAAGGCCACCACGTCCTTGACGGTCTTCAGATCATCGGACAATTGAACGAAGAAGTTCACTCCGGCAATGCCCACGGGCCGGACGGTATTGTTCTCCGGATTCATGCCGCCGAAGATCTTATAGAACCCACGGGAGCCGCCCAACGCAAGAGGTGTCACACCCTTTTCCTTTTCAAGTACGGTATCATAATACTTCTGCAGATCCTCGTAGCTCTTGATGGGCGAAAGGCCGAATTTCTCACGAAGGTCCTTCCGGATGTAAATCACATCGATATCGTAGAAATACTGCGTGAAGGGAATGGTGTACAGATGATTGTCATACCGCTTGTTGGCCTCAATAAATTCCGGCGTAAAGGCTTTCTTAAGTCCTGGATAGGCATCATTGTTAAAATATTTGTCCAGCTGGGCATAGGCTCCTTGGGGAACCAGCTCCTTCAGGTTGGCAAATTCGGCATCGAATACAAAATCCGCCGACTCGCCTGCAGCCATCATCAGTTTGACCTTCTGCTTATGGTCATTGATGGGGTTCCACTGGATATCCAGCTTGGTGTTCAGCGTGTTCTTGGTGCGGGCTTCAAACTCGGTCAGAACCGCAGCCATATCCTTGGGGGCATCTCCGAACAGCATCCCCTTCAAGGTTACCGCCGGCGGTGTGGAAGCGGCAGAGCCTGCGGATGCGCCGGGGCTGCTTGCGGTGTCCTTGGTGCTGTCTCCACAAGCGGCGGCGGTACCCAGCAGGGCAACAGACAAAACTGCGGTAGCCATACGTTTTACGTTCATGGTGTTCCTCCCTTTACATTTTGAGCTTGTATATACTAATCCGCTCCAGGAAGCTTGACGGGCAAACTCCTTACACGGTATCAGCCCTTTACAGCGCCTACCATCAAACCTTTGACGAAATACTTCTGCAGGAACGGATACAAAAACACAATAGGCCCGATGGTGACCACGGTGGTAGCCAGCCGTACGGTCAAGGCCGGTGGAATGAAGTTGGGTATGTTCACATCCGCCGAAATGGCATTGATGTAATCCAGATTGGTCATGATCCGTTGGATAAGGTATTGCAGCGGGTAGAGATTTTTATCGTTGATATACAGCATGGCGTCAAACCACTTGTTCCAATAGCTTAATGCGTAGAACAGCCCGATGGTGGCCATGGCCGGCAGGGAAATCGGCAGAATGATGCGGAACAGGATATAAGCGTCATTGGCCCCGTCGATTTTGGCCGACTCGGCAATGGATTCATCGATGGACGCAAAGAAGTTCCGCAGCAGGAACATGTTCCACGCACTCAGCATACTGGGAATGATCAGAACCCAGATGGTGTCCTTCATATCCAGGTACTTGGAAATCAGCAGGTACGACGCCACCAATCCCCCGTGGAACAGCATGGTGAAGTAGACATAGAAGGCAATTTTGTTCCGGTATTTCACGGACTTCACCGATAAGGCATAAGCCAAAGCGCTGGTCAGTACCATGGACATGCCGGTTCCCACCAGGGTGATGAAGGTCGTAACGCCATAAGCTCGGTAGATAGTATTGTCCTCGAAGATGAGCTTATAGGCTTCCAGACTGAAGTCGGAGGGCCAGAACATGTAGCCGTTCTTCAGAATGGACGCTTCGCTGGAGAACGAGCTGGCCACCACCGACCAGAAGGGCATCAGGCAATAAACCGCGAATACGGCCAAGAGGATATAAAAGAGACCTTTCAACAGGCGGTCCGACAGGCTTTCCTTGATCATGGCAGAGTTCCTTTCCTTAGAAGATGGCGGATTCAGGGGCAACCTTTTTGGCAATGTAGTTCACGGTGACTACCAGGGTAAAACCAACAATGGACTGCATAAAGCCGATGGCCGCGGACATGCTCATGTCCCCCAGGTCCATCATGGCGCGGAACAGATAGGTGTCGATGACATCCGTGGTCGGATACAGGGCAGGATTCCGGCCGATAATGGCGTAGATCATGCCAAAGTCCCCGTTGAAAATTCCGCCCACCGCCAGAATCAGCAGCAGGATAATCGTCGGCTTCAGCAGCGGAAGCGTGATGAAGCGGATCTTCTGGAGCCGGGTGGCTCCGTCAATGGATGCGGACTCATAAATATCGGGGTTGATGCCAGAGATGGTGGCCATATACACGATGGACCCGAAGCCCGCGCCATGCCAAACCTTCAACAGCACCAGGATGACCGGCCAATATTGCGGAGAGGCCAGGAACTGGACCGGCCCAAGACCGAACACAGACAGGATCTGGTTAATGAAGCCCCCATCTGTAGCCACAAAAGCGGTGATAAACATGGCGACGACGGTCCACGAAAGAAAGTGGGGGAAAATCATCACCGATTGGGTAATTTTCTTGAACCATTTGCCGCTAAGCTCGGTCACCATGATGGCGATGCACACAGCGGTAAAGGTATTGAAGGCAATAAACAGCACGTTCAGAAAAACCGTGTTGCTGACAATCCGGATCCAATCATCGGACTGGAAGAAAAACTGAAAGTTTTTCAGCCCGACAAACTTGCTGCCCGTGATGCCCTTCATAGCCTTGAAATCCTGGAAGGCGATAACGATGCCGCCCATGGGCAGATAGGCAAATACAAAGAACCATATCATGCCCGGCAGAGCCAGGAAGTAGAGAAATTTGTTGCGGGCAAGCTCGTGGGCAAAAGCGGCCAGCCCTCTCCGTTTCTTTATCTTGGGCGGAGAAACCCGCTCAAGCGGGGTTACAGCGGTTTCACTCATTTAGATCCTCCTTTAAGGGTTGTCTCTTACTTTCGTTCCCGTGGCCTAACTATAATCAACCGTCGGCTCCCCGGGGTAGCCCAAAATCCATGCAAAAATCCCGTTCTTCCGCTCCGCAGAGGGTTCAAAAAGTAACAATCGGTTCAATAAAAGACTTTCCCGCCTGTATCAACAAGGGGAAAGTCTCCGGCGGAGGCGTGGGGCCGGCTCATTCCCCGCTGCTTTTGCGGAAATGGTCCGGCGTTTTGCCGCTATATTTTTTGAAGGAAAAATAAAAATACTTGGTGTTTTCGAAGCCCACCATCTCACCGATCCGGTTGGCGGGCAGGTCGGTGCCCAGAAGCAGGGACTTGGCCTTTTCGAAGCGGTATTCCGTCAGATATTGATTGATGGAAATGCCTTCAATATCCTTAAATACCTTCCGCATGTAATTGACCGAAAGCCCCCCGAATTCCGCCAAGGCGTCCACGGTCAGATTGCTGTCGGCATACTGCTCATGAATGCGCTCCTTCAGCTTCTCCACAATGGCCCAATTTTTCTGGGAGGATTGTTTGTCCCTCACACTGATGGCAGACTCGCACAGGGCGGCCAGCCATTCCCGGATTTGATCAAGGGTTTCGAACTTGTACAATTGCTGGCCCAGCGCCCCGATATCCGGCCGGAAGCCGCCCGTATCCGTGGCAGCGGCCATGGCCTTGGCCGTACGGGAGACGGCAAACAGAAGCTGGTTCAGTAGAAGCATCATCTCATCATAAGAAATCCTGCCCAACACCGTCATATATTCCTCCAGCGCTGCTGTGGTCCGGGCCAGATCGCCCAGCTTCATATGATCGGTGATTTGCTTCTCCAGTCCGGTGAACACACTGTCCGGGACGGACTCCCGGCTTTCCTCCATATCCGCAGGAATCAGGCTGCGCGGGCCCAGCACCATCCGGTAGCGGGAGCCGTTCAGAGCGGTCTGCCAGGAGCCCGGCACCTCCTGGAACCCTCTGGCATAGCTGCCCATGGCCACCGACAAGGACAGCTTCAGGTAATGCTCCGCATTCTCCTGGATATCCCGGAGAATATGTAGCAGCTCCGGCTCCATCCCCTCCGGCTTGTTGAATACAACCACCACCTGGTCCTCCCCGCCGTCAAAGCTGTAGGTGGGAAACCGCTTGGCGCCAAGCTCATCGGCGATATTGGTGATGGCATATTTCAACAGGGAAATGTCGTTGGGGCTGTAGGGTCCGGCCCATTCGTCATAGGAATCCAGCCGCAGCAGGGCCACCTGAAAACCCGGCTCCCGGAACAGTATTCCGGCACGGGACAGCTTGCGGGTAAGCTCCGTTTCGCTCCAGCCGCCCAGCGTCAGCTGCCGCAGTGCCTCTCTTCGCTCCGTGTATTGGTACCCGGCCATACTGGTCTGCAGGTCCTGTACCCTGCGCTCCAGATAGCGGAAGGTTCCGGAGAGGAGATCGTATTCGCTTCCCGTCCGGGGACCCGCCCCTCCCAGGTCTGCACGGGTGACATTCTGGACCAGCCGGTGGATAGGGCTATAGATCAGGCGGATGAAAAAGATGCCGAACAGCAACGTCAATACCAGCATGATGGCGGTTGCCGTCAGAATAAACCGCTTCATATCGTTCACCTTTTGCAGCAGCGTGCCGTAATTGACGTCTCCTACGAACACCCAGCCCAGGCTGTCGGATTTCAGATAGGAATAACGGTGCTTCTCTCCCTTGAATACCGTTTCAATACTGCCCTTGTTGCTGGACGAAGCCAAGATCCTCCGGATGGCCTCATTATCCGATACATCGGCAAACATCATGCTGCTGTCCGTATGGGAAACCACCGTACCCTGGCGGTTCAAAATCATGGACTGGTAGGATTTGGTCCCCTTATCCGTGCCGTTCATCACCAGATCCTGGAGAATCTGCTGATCGAGATTCAGCACCATGGCTCCGCTTATAGCCCGGTCATCCCGCATGCTCATATACGCCACGGAGATCAGATTCCCGGAGAACACCTTGGTATCATACACAAACTCCGTTTTCCGCGGGATAAAGATGCTTCCTGTATAAACCATCGGATTCGCCAGAAGCTCCAGCATCTTTTGGTCATAAAATTCGTCGAAGCTCCGGACCGTGGTCAGCGAGGAGAACACCAGTCTCTGATTGGGGTTAACCAAGTAAACGGAATGCACCATGGGATTGGTGACTGCCAGATCGGATAGCTTGGCTCCGATCCGTCCCATCAGCGCCGTATCGAACTCACTGCTGTAGAACCCTGCCTGGATATCTGCAGAGGAGTAGGCATTGGCGAAATGGCGGTAGGTGAAGCTGAGCAGAATATCGGCCGTATTGTAGGACTGCTCGATGGCCCGGTCGGTGGACGCAGTCAGCTCCTCCTTCAGGTTATCCGACACCTTGGAGGTGATGACGAGGGTCAGTCCCCCGATGATTAACAAGCCTACGGCCAAATAGGACAGAATCAGGCGAATCAGCAGCTTTTTTTCCATTAAAAAGGTCTTGATGGCTTTCATCGGCTCCTCCATGGACAAAGGGTAACTTTCATTATAAAAAAACCGGGACCGGCTTGGGTATGCGGTTTTTTATGTTTATGGTGCGGTTTTTTAAGAGAATAACGGGATGCAGGCATGAAGCCCGGAGCCTCATGCCTGTGTAGATGTCTGACGTTAGGCTTTGCTTTGGCAGCTATATCTGCACTTGGCGGCGTACAGCAAGTCCGTAAGAGTGCGATGTGGCGTCGATTCCGACAGAATGGCTTTCCGTGCGGAGAAGCAGGGTGCCGTCCGATTCCTTTTGTACCAGCAGCTTCCGCCGCCCCTTCTCTTTGGGATACAGGACCGTCAAAAAACCTGCCTCCGCGTTGGCCACTGCCCGGATATAATCCATCATGGATACACGGTCTGCCTGGTCACCAAAAAAAGGTGTAGCGCGACCTTGCTCCAGACAGAGGGATTCCAGAGGAGACAGGAACACAGTCTCCAGATCCACTCCATATCTCCCTTGCGAGTAGACCTGGCTGCCTTCAATAACCGATTGCCCGGAGGCAACAGGAAGACTGAACAGCACCCGGCCAGAAAAATCCCACACCGTATCGCGGATGATGTACAGGTCAGGCTCCTTCAGCCACAGGATATGGCGGATATGCCGCCCTGCCCCTTCGGGATTGGCTATTTCGATGGTGATGCTCTCCGCATCTCCGCAAAGCACCGTTCCCAGCACTCTGCTCATCCGCGGCACATCCACCCAGCCCCGCTCCAGACTGTAGGTGCCTGCCGACAAATTGATGGCACCTTCCACAGGCTTGGGAATCACCGTTTGTGTGGTGGCAAACTGCATGCAGGCATGGGAGTATGAAGAGATATGCCATTGGGTGCTGCTGTCAAAATAGCCTTCAATTCCGGAATCCATTACCAAAGGCACAGAATCTTTGTAGAGGATAAAAGAACCCTGGTCCAAGTGGCCGTGGCCCACCGGCTGCGGACTGGACATCACGGCGAAGTAGCTTTCCCTGCCGGTGCCGTAACCCTTGCGGAATACATGGATTCCGGCATCGGGAAAGGCGGTGGTGGAGCCGAGAATCAATGCTCCTGTTGGCTTGTAGGTATCCCCTTGTCCCAGGATATTCTCCAAGGCGACGCTCTCCCCCCACAGCCGCTTGAAGGGTTTGCCTGCCGCCGCCCAGGTATGGTACATAAGATCAGCCAATTGGACGTCGGTTTTGGCCACATCCGCCAGATAGGCGGCAAAAAAGCCAAATTCCCCGCCGCCGCCCAAAGCATGGTCGCCGAAAGGCGGTGTGCCGATCCGGCCGTCAAAGTAGCGGTATCCCGGAGTCTGCACCGAGGCGCTGTATCCGAACATCCGCAGCAGAGGCGTATCAGCGAACCAATTTTCCCCCAGCACATGATTCGCTGCCTTGGCATATCCGGCAAAACGCTCCAGTGCCGCATGATGGTAACGGATGGATTCCGGCCAGGAGGAATCCGGGTTCACATTCAGCATCAGCTGTGCCTTCAGAATACAATGGGCATTATGGAGCCAGGTGTGCCGATTGGGAAAGTCCGTCAGTGCCATCATCATAAAGCCGGTTCCCGCACACATATCCGTCTGCCAGTTGCTGCAGCCCTCTTGGGCTTCATAAGGCGTCCATTCCGTACGGTCACGCATATCCAGCATGTACCGGAGTAAATAATCGGTCATGCGGTAGAAGCGCTCTTTTTCCTCCCGGGAAAATACACCCGCGCCGCGGATAAAGGAATAGCTGACCGCCGCCGCCGACAGCATCCTTCCCCCTTGGACCGCGCCATAGCTGTCATTGCCCTCGGGACGCAAATTGGTGGCCAGCCAATGCTCCGCCCCTTGGCAGAAATCATTGAACATAAACAGCAGCTGGTCCTTCACCTTGCGGGCATAAATCAGTTCGCCCGTCATGGCATACTGGATGGCGTCGCACTGCATGGGCAGGAGGAACCGCCCGCCGGGAATGGAGGATTTGCGGTTGAAGCTGTATTCAAATTGGCCAACGGGCTGGCCCGCTGCATCCAGAAATGTCAGAACCGCCTTCAAGCCGGATTTCAGCTTGCCGTCCAGCTTGGCCTGGAAGGTTAAGGTGTACGCTCCTCCCTCCGCAACAGGGACAGTCCGGGTACAGGTCCATGCCCCCTCATCATGGCCGGTGGGGTTGCAAATGTACAAGGAGTGTCTGGTTGTCCCCTCCTGATACCGGGTTTGCACCTGGGAGGAAAGGTTAGCCGTTTCCGGCCGGCTCCGGTCTCCCCCTCCACAGAAAGGATATTCATCCTCCCATTTCAGGACGGGACTGCCCTTGCGCGCTTCAGGCCGCCAATGGAGCGGGCCTTCTCCGCCGCCTTCGTCGAAGCTTCCGTTGGGAATGGGGAGACTGCCCCCGCTGGCGGACAGGATTTCCAGGTTGTCAATCCACACATGGCCAAGCCCCTCCTGCTCATTCTCCTCCGCCGGCAGCACGAAGGAAACGGAGACCGAAGCCGCCTGCTCCGGTGCTTTGAAGTTGGCAATTTTGTCCGTTGAGCTCCATAGGTAAAAATGGCGGTTCAGCTCCGCATAATCATGGCGGCTGTTCATAATCAGGGAGGTCGCCCGCCGGATCTCCTCTTCGCTGTATTGAGCGGCAATGGCGGCGATTTTGTTGTACTGCTCCCGGACCAACGGATCCGTAGCAATGGTCGCCTTCACCCGCTCCAAGCCTTCCCTGGACAGATAAAGAGAAGCCTCCGGGTCCACATCCGTGCGCAGCACCCGGGAATGACGAAGCTCCAGCAAGGCATTGAAGGAGGCCACCGCTGCTAAGGCAATATCTTCGCCGTTGTCCGCGTTGTCTTTCTTTAGGGAAGCCTCCAGCACCAGGCTGGTAGCCTTCAGTTTTTGAATAGCATCTTGGCTGTAACAGCCTGGTTCCCTTCCGGGTTTAGCCGTGTTCAGCAGCTCCCTGCTTTTATCCAACGCAAGGGCTGCCCTCTCCTTCAGCTTCTCTATCCCGCCTCTCCGCATATCCTGGCCTTCAAACCAGCTCAGTGCTTGCTCCAGACCATAATGGGAATATACCTTCCCTTTCTCCAGGAAAGGCGGAACCATGGTGAAACGCTCTGCGGCGAACAACACCGCTTCGTCTTCCCGGGGCCGGTAAAATTCCCGGTTGCGGATGAAAGGAACCTCCTTGCCTGCCAAGGCCTCTTCCGCCAATTGAACCATATCCAACAGCGCCACTTTGGCTCCTTCGGTATAATAACGGCCCTCCCTGTCCAGCAGGCTGCGGGCCTTCTCTATCCATGCTTGTAGCTGATCTGCGTGTGCCGATTTATTCGTCATATCCGGTTGGCCCATCCTTCCATTACTTCTTGCCGGTACTGATAGACCGGCGGTTTGTTCAGCCAGTGTATACCGGAAACCACGGAAGTGATAGGCATGTTTTCTGATGATCCCCCCGATTTTTAATCACCCTGAAAAAATGGACCGATCATGACATTTTCCCCCTTTTTACGGCGGGCCTACGTCCACTATCTTAAAAAAGAACGGTTTTCTCTGCAAAAACCTCATTCCAAGCGGCGCCTCCGTACACTAAAATGAGGGCAAACACGTAAATATAGAGAAGGTAGGGTGCATACCATGCTGCAGAAGCAGGATCAACAATGGGTGGAGAGTGTCATTCAGAAGTTTGCAACCAAGCTGGATTGGGTCAGTGAAAAGTCGAAATTTAAAATCCCCTATATGTCCGTTAACGGAACCCACGATGACAGGGCCGCGGAGAATCCCAGCGGGTCTGAGGCGGATGGCATCTGCTGGTGGACCAACGGCTTCTGGGGCGGGCTGATGTGGCTCATGCATCATGAAACGGGCAATGGCAAATATGCGGAAACCGCTGCGATATCGGAAGGGTATCTGGACCGGGCTTTCCAGGAATTCTACGGGCTGCACCATGACGTAGGTTTTATGTGGCTGCCCACCAGCGTAGCCAATTACCGGGTTACCGGAAATCCCGATTCCCGCAAACGGGCGCTGCATGCCGCCAACCTGCTGGCAGGACGGTTCAACCTGGCGGGCCGCTTCATCCGTGCGTGGAATGATCTTGACGAGGGGGATACCCGGGGCTGGGCAATTATCGACTGTATGTTCAATATCCCTCTCTTGTATTGGGCCACGGAGGAAACCGGGGACCCGCGGTACAAGCAGATTGCCATGGCCCATGCGGACACGGCTATGACCGCTTTTGTGCGGCCGGACGGATCGGTGAACCATATTGTGGAATTTGATCCGTTCCAGGGCGGTGTGGTGCGGACTTATGGGGGACAAGGCTATGGGGAGGGCTCCTCATGGACCCGGGGTCAAACCTGGGCACTGTATGGCTTCATGATGAGCTACAAGCACACGGGGAAAGACGACTATCTGCAAACCGCCAAACGGGTGGCCCATTATTTCATGGCTAATATTCCGGAGAACGGGGTCATTCCGGTTGACTTCCGGCAGCCTGCGGAGCCGGTGCTGGAGGACGATACCGCAGCGGCTATTGCGGCCTGTGGACTTATCGAGATTGCAAAGGCTGTGCCTGAGGCGGAGCAGGCGATGTATTTGAACGCCGCGATGAAGATGCTTCGTGCGCTGGAGCCCCGGTGTGACTGGACCGAGGAAAATGACAGCATCATGCTGCGCGGCTCGGAGGCGTATTTCCGGACCCGGCATCACCATCCGATTATCTACGGGGACTATTATTTTCTGGAGGCCCTGCTCAAGCTGAAGGGCAATGAATTATACCTGTGGTGAGCAGCTTATAAGCTGAAGTTTCGTTATCTTGCTGTTACAACCCCCAAATCCGCCAAACCAGCCTCATCCGGGTTATACTGGGTGTGGAGGTGATCGGGTTTGGGGGATTTCTATTTACCAGACGAAAAATGGCGGGCCATTCTGAACAATGACGCCGCATTTGACGGGCAGTTTGTATACGGCGTCAGCTCAACGGGCATTTTTTGCCGGCCTTCCTGTAAATCCAGGCCGCCCAAAAAAGAAAACACTCACATTTTTGCTACTTCCCGGGAAGCATTGGACGCCCGTTACCGGCCATGTAAACGGTGCAAGCCCACAGGAGAACGGATGCCGGATGAGGAATGGATTTCCTTGGTGACAGGATATATCCGCCGGCATTACGCCGCCCCCCTTCACCTGCAAACTTTGGCGGACATCTCCCACAGCAGCCCGTTTCACCTGCACCGGACCTTCAAACGGATCACAGGTCAAACACCGGCGGCATATGTCCAGCAGATCCGCATCGAACAAGCCGCAGCGGAGCTGCTTGCCACGGACAAGCCGGTTTCGGTTATTGGCACGGATGTGGGATTAGCCAATACCCCTTATTTCATTACTTTGTTCAAAAGCCAAATAGGCTGTACCCCGGCGCAATACCGGAAGCAGCATACAGGTGCAGATAAAGGAGAGTTGGAATGAGAAGAAACCTAAAAGGAACGCCTGTCTATTGGACGAGGTTTGCGTATGGGCCATGGCGCCTGCACGTGGCGGCGACAGAGCAAGGGCTTTGTTACGTGGGTTCAGCTGACCGCTCCTATGAGGAGCTGGAGGATTGGGCATGCAGGCGGCTTCAAGGCTGCCGCTTAACAGAAGATGCCGGCAAGCTGGCGCCCTATACTGGGCAGCTTACCGGCTATCTGCAGGGAGAACGGCAGGACTTCACCGTTCCGCTGGATTTGTACGGCACCCCATTCCAGCTTGCGGTGTGGGATGCCCTGAACAGCATACCTTACGGGCAGACGGTAACCTATTCGGACATTGCCCACCGGTTGGATAAACCCCAGGCGTCCCGGGCCGTAGGTGCCGCCATCGGGGCCAACCCGGTTCTGATCACCGTGCCCTGCCACCGTGTAGTGGGCAAACAAGGCGCCTTAACCGGCTACCGTGGCGGCTTATCCATGAAAACCGGGCTTTTGGAGCTGGAGCGCCGCGGACTTCTTTCGCCGGTTTGACAGTGGCTGGTTAGCTATTTGCCTTTTGGGCCATAAGCTCATCCAGCGCCTCTTCAATGATCTGTTTCACATCATCCACCGTCAACCCCAGGGCTACGGAAAATTCGTTATACAGCAGGTCCTCGGCACGCTTCAAATATTTCAAGTCCGTTTCATTCAGCTTCCGTTTGCTCAGGATAACCTCGCAGTTCCGCATGCAGATGGATTTGATGAGCTTCATAAGCGTTTCACAGGTATAATCCTGCAGGGAGGATTCATAGGCATTGGCCAGCCATTTGGTGTTGCATGCGCTATAATCCTCCTCCTGCAGCTCCGGAAAATGCTCAAGCAGATGCTGGGCATCTGCGGAGGAAATCACCGTCCGCATCAGCACCTTGGTATCCACAGGAGTATAGATGGTTTCCGTACTGTGCAACGGAGACAGGGTGTAATAAGATCTGGGATTTTCCCCTGCGGAGAATCCGGGGATTCCCACCTCTTTCACTTCACAAACCCCGCTATTGCCGTAAATGACAAACTCACCTGCCTGGAACATTCGATATCCTCCTATTCCTGGAATATGAAAGCTTGCTGACTTACCCGCATAAACTAATTGTACCATACATGTGTCAAGTCTTTTTTACTCTCCGTTACTAAATATACCATATATTAACTTATTTTTTTGATTAAATGCTTCTTATTCTCCCTAAAAGTCTCTTATTCCTGCGGGGAACGCTCTGTTGTCTCCTTTGGCTTCGAGGCTTGTTTTTTCAAGAAAAGCCTGGTTATGGTCAGAATAAATAAAACGGCAAACCCTTTTTGCACCCACAGGTTAAGCTTAGCCCATTCGGGCATATCCTCCTGCCAGCTCAGATTGCGAAGCTGGATCAGTCCAAACAGAAGAAACAGGACAACCAGCACCAGCAATATATCCACAATTCTGCGCGCCATTTTCATAAGTCCACCACTATTCATGCGTTATTGGCCTGCTCACATTCCTTCGCGAATACTGGAAGCTTCTTCTATTCTAGTTCATTTTCCCTGCGTTGAATATAAAGGATGTTCCCATTGACAATTTCATACATCAGGTTTATGGTTGAATTATTATTCAATCAATAAAAAGGAGGTTTCCCCTATCCCCCGCACACAGGACCAAAACCGCCAAATTAAAGAGGCAACCCAAGATAAAATTCTGGATGCCGCCTTGCTGCTCTTCGCTCATAACGGTCTGGCGGCAACCAATATTGCTGGTATCGCCAAGGAGGCAGGAATCAGCACCGGGCTTTTGTACCATTATTTTGCGTCCAAGGAAGTTCTTTTTTATGAGCTGGTTAAACGTGCGGTCAGCTTTTCCGGTGAAGCCATGTCGCGTTACAGGGGCAATCCAGGAACAGCCAAGGAACGGCTCCAGCTTATCTCCCGTTCCCTGACGGATATTCTGCAGCGCGGCACCAAAACCGCCCAGTATTTCACCTTGATGCTGCAAGCCGGATTGGTGCGGGACGGGAGCATGTCCCCCCATTTGACCAACTCCACTCTCCCCTTCAAAATTTTAGCCGGGTTGATTGAAGAGGGGCAGCAGGAGGGTACCTTCAAGCAGGGCGATCCCATGCAGCTGGCTATTCTATATTGGGCTTCGCTTCAAGGCCTTTGTGCGTTCCGGCTGACCATGAGGGAATTTTTCCAGTGTCCCGGCCCGGAACTTCTGGATGGGGTACTGCTGAAGGAAGAAGCTTGATAAGACTATTTTATGAGAGAGGCGGAGTCAAAATGAATATACTTTCAGGAGCCGCAACAGGTCAGGATTGGGCCAATCAGATTGCCCACATCCAGGATTCCAATTCATTGCTTCATATTATTGCAGAGTTTGAGTCTGCACTGGATGACAACATATTGAGGCAGGCGGTGCTGCAATCCCTTCAAGCAGAGCCCGTCCTAGCCTGCCGCTTCGATGACACCCAAGCTCCGCCTTGCTGGATGCCCATACAGCTGCACAAACCGGAAGATTGGCTCCGAATAAGCTCAACGGATTCTGCTGAAAACAGTATCCGTCATTTTATTGAAGAGCTTCCTCTTGAAGAAGGACGGCAGCTGCTGGTCCAACTGATCCACAGTCCCACAGCCGATGCGCTTTGCATCAAGCTGGACCATGCCTGCTGTGACGGCGGAGGCGCGAAGGCGTATCTGCAGCTTCTCTGCGGCATCTACAACGGGTTATATCTGGAGCAGACCGGATCGGGTGGGCAAGGTCTTGAGAAAGGCATAACCTCCCGATTTCCGGAACGCTCCTCCAAGCAGGTTTATGAAGCCGCCGGCATCCAGGATATTCGTCAGGCTTACAAGCCGAAGAAGGACATGCCGCTTCCCTCTGTCACTATTCCCTTCCAGGAGGGAACCTCCGGTCAAGCCCGTTATACTATTATTCGTGTGCCGTTTGCCGACTTGCGTCCTCGGGAAGAAGGTTTCACCATCAACGATATGCTACTCGCGGCTTTAACCCGTGTTTTGGCAGGGCTGGAGCATGGTTCATCGGATCATAACGAGGACATCCGCCAAACCGCCGTTAATCTGACTATTGACTTACGGAGATATTTTCCCTCCGGTCAGCAGCCCGGGGTATGCAACCTGTCCGGGATGGAAAAGCTGGCTGTGCCTATCCCTCCGGACGAAGAATTTGGACAAACTGTCAAGCGGGTTCATGAGACGATGGCGGCTGTTAAGGGATGCAGTCCGGGTCTGCACAGCGCCGTCTCCATGGATTTCCTGGCCAGGCTTCCTTATCCGCAGGCGCAAGCCATGCTCCTGCAGGCTAGCTCCCGGGTAAAAGCAGCCGGACAATCCGCCCCCATTTTCTCCAATTTAGGCTGGATTGTGTCTGATAAGCTTCAATTCGGGGAAGCCTCTGCTAGACGTATATATGCCGTCACCCCTGCCATGCATGCACCGGCTTTTATGCTGGGGGCCAGCTCCTACGGAGAAGAGCTAACACTTGCCGCCTCTTATTTCGAACAGGAGCGCAGCCGGGAAGCGGTTCGTTTACTGCTGGAAGCCATCGCTGACCAATTGATATAAAAGGATTGTCCAAATCTGACATTCAAGGTAAACTAGACAAGTCTGTATTTTGGAAACAATCAGGGGGCTTGTCAATCGTGAGCGGAAATGACGATTCATTGCAAAAAAAGCTCCGGCCGCGGCATATCAGCTTTATGGCCATGGGCGGAGTCATCGGCACCGGGATCTTCAAGGGCAGTGCCGAAACCATCGGCATCGCCGGACCCGGTATCGTGCTGTCCTACGTATTTGCAGGGCTGCTGCTGCTGGTGGTCATGGGGGCCATTGCGGAGATGGCTACGGTGTACTCCAATAAGAACATGAAGGATTTTATCCGCGACGCCTTCGGCGAACGCCTGTCCTTCATCGTGGGCTGGCTATATTGCTTCATGTGGCTGACGGTGTGTGTTATCGAAGTGCTGGCGGCGGGAAGCTTCCTCCAGTATTGGCTGCCGGACATGCCCTTGTGGCTCCTGACGTTAGCCAGCGCTGCGTTGATCCTCATTATTAATATGATGAGTGTCGGCGGCTTCGGGGAAACGGAATTTTGGCTGGCCGGCATCAAAATCACGATGATCATTGTGTTTATTGTGCTAGGCGCGGGCATCCTGTTCGGAATTATCCCCGTAACAGACGCTCCTTCGCTGACGCAGAACTTTACGGAGCACGGCGGCTTCTTCCCGCAGGGCTTTACCGCCATCTTCTCCGGTTTGCTGGTGGTTATGTTCTCTTATGGCGGATCGGAGCTTATCGGACTGACCTTGACAGAGGCTCAAGATGCGGAGAAGGTTCTGCCCCGGGTGGTCAAAAGCTTCATTCTCCGGGTGGTCCTGTTCTACACCCTGCCCATTCTCATCATCTGCGGCCTGATTCCATGGGACCAGCTGGACGGACATACCAGCCCCTTCGTGCAGGTGCTGGCTTCCATCGGCCTGAAGGGCTCCGCCCATGTGATGAATTTCATTCTGATCACAGCCGTTCTGTCTGCGGCCAACTCCGGGATTTACGGCGCTACGCGGATGCTCCACTCCATGGCCTCGCAGGGTGAAGCACCGGCGGCTCTGGCCCGCACCTCCCGCAAGGGTGTGCCGGTGAACAGCCTGAAGCTGTGCGCGGTAATCCTCGGTGTGGGTGCAATGCTGGCTTACTTCTATCAAGACAGCCTGTTCCGGATTCTCATGGCGGTGCCGGGCTTTGTGGTGCTGCTGGTCTGGATCAGCATCTGCCTCTCCCAGCTGAAGCTGCGCAAAAGCTATCCCAAGGAGCCCGGCTTCAAGGTTTGGGGCTACCCGTACATCACCATCATCACCATCGGCTGTTTGGCGGTTATCGCCTGCCTGTTCCTGGTGGATGCCCAGAACCGGGTCAGCATCGGCGCTTGTATCGCTGTTGTGGTACTGCTGGCGGTATGGTCTTTTATCAAGTTTAAGGGCAATCGTGCGGGTTCCCAATAAACATTCCGGATAGGATGCCGCGGGAATCGCTGCTGTTTAGAAAAGCAGGGCATCGAACATGAAATTTCGTGTTTAATTTCCCGTTTGCAGGCGGTTCGGCCCTGTATATATGAAATTTCATATATAATTCAGCGATATGTGGCCTGGGCGGCGATTTATATATGATATTTCGAGTACAATGCCCTGAATCGGGTCAAAAGCGGCTGTACGAACATGATTTTTCGAGTACAATGTCCGGCAACGGGCAGCGTATGCTAAAAAAAGCATGGCTCCTTGTGGGGAGTCCATGCTTTTTTATTTGCCGGACGATGGGAAGGGCCGAGGATTAGCGGGCGGACCCGATGGACGGTGGGCCACCGTGTGCAAATCCGATGGTGAGTGGACCGGACTTGGGTGGCCAGAGGTGGATGGATCGGGCAGACTATCGGGTTAGCAAGTGACCCCGCCCTCCAGCTCCCCTTCCAGTTCCATGTAGCGGCTGCGAAGCTGCTCCAGCTCCTCCTCGGAGGCGTCCCAATACCGGCGCTGATGGCTTTCCAAGAGACTCTCCAGCGCCTGATGGTAGGCCCAGCGGTTATTCTCCTCCATCCGCCGGCTCCTCTCCTCATCCGCTACATAAGCCTGATGCAGCTCCGAAAACATCCAGGAATCCACCTTGCCGGTGGTTGCCGCCAATCCCAGCATATTCCCGAAGCGTTCGGCAATTTTCTGCGCCCCGTGGAACGGATGCTCCAGAAGCCCGTTGATCCAGGTAGGATTCAGCAGCCTTGTGCGCAGCCCTCTCCCGATAGCCGCCGCGGCATCCTCCGAATGCGGACGCAGCCCGGTGGTATCCGAAATAAAGATATCAGCGTCCGTCCCCTTCAGCATACTAACCGATTTGGCCAACCCGCCGAAAAACTCATAAAAATGATCCAGATCGGTGACCTCATGCTCATGGTCGCTGCGCACCTGGGATACCAGCTCCACCGAACCGAGACGGTCGGCAAACAGCTCCCCCGCTTCTTTTCCCCGGCTGGCGCCGCTGTACACATACTTGAGGCTGTTCAGATAGGATTGGCCCAGCTCGGCTTCCTGAGTCCAGGCTTTGGTCTCCACCAGCTTGGTGAGATTGGTGCCATACTCTGCCGCCGCGGGGCCGAAAATCCGGGCGCAGGCCAGATCCCAGGCCTCCGTCTCCTCATAACCCTCCGCCAGCAGCTTGCGGTACTGGGTCAGGGTATGCTGCCTGAACCGGTTCTCCTCCTCCGTTTCGTCAAGGTCGGAGACCTGCCGGAACAGCTCATTCAGCGTTTCCAGCAAATTGGGGAACATATCCCGGAAGAAGCCGCAGATGGTCACCACCACATTCAGCCTGGGCCGCCCCAGCTCACAGAGAGGGATAATTTCAAATACCGGCTGGTTGAACCGGCTTCTCCCGGCAATACGGACCCCCATCAGCCGGAGAATCTGCCCGAAGGTCTCCCCTTGAGTCCGGGAGGTTTCCAGCCCCCACATGACCAGGGCAGTGGTATCCGGAACATGGCCGTGGCGGCGTTGATAAAGCTCCACCACATTGTCGGCAATGGCCGCCCCTCTGGAGGCAGCGGTATCACTAGGGACCGACCGGCAGTCAAATTGGTAGAGATTATAGCCGGTAGGCAAAATGTCCGGGTGCCGGATGGCATCTCCCGCCAACCGGGCCGGAGAATATTCCCCATCCAACAGACGGATGAGCTGGTCCAGCTCCAGATTGGAGGATGCCAGGCGGAAGGCCTCCCGGCCGAACTGCCAGGTTTTGGCCCAAGCCTCCTGCAGAGCTGCGTTGTCGGAAGCCATGGAAGGAATCACACCCGTTTCTGCAAACCGTGCTGTTAGCGCAGTAACCATGTCATCCAAACGCTGCAGCTCCGCTGTATGGCTGCCGGCTGTCAGCTGCTCATAGTCCAGCCCCGCCGCCTCTGCCACCAGCCCTTGCAGGGAACGGACCTCATGTCGGTCATGACGGAGGACGAACTTCATATATGAGGCTGCCTCCTCCCTGTCATATCCCTGCCCCAGCACATGCAGACCGGCAGGAATCAGGGAACGCCGCATCCGGTAGATTTCATCCTCAATGGCCTCGGCATCCTCCGCCTTCAGATGCAATTCATCGGCTTTCTTCATAATCCGGGTCCAGATGTCCGGGCATTGGCCGGGGTTCAGCTTTTCCGCCTGATGATTTTCGTTCAGAAGGGCATCCAGCAGGATGTATTCGCCATACAGCTCGCTTTCCACAAAAGGAGGGGACTGGTAGCTCATCAGCACCGCATGGCTGCGGCGTTTAGCCACCATGGCCTCTGCGGGATTGCCCACATAGTAGTAATACAGATGGGGCAGCTCCCCAACCAGCTCATCCGGCAGACATGTCCCGGACATGCCGGTTTCCTTACCTGCCATAAATTCCAGCGTGCCATGAGTCCCTACGTGGAGAACAGCATCGGCTTTGAATTCCTCCCGGAGATAATGGTAGAAGGCCTGATACTGATAAGGCGGGAGCAGTGACCGGTCATGGTAGGCTTTTTCGGATTGTTCATGAATCCCTCTGGCCGGCTGCAGCCCGATAAACACATTGCCGTTGACCAATCCAGGAATCAGATAACTGCCCCCGTCGCTCATGATTTCCCCCGGAGGCGGACCCCATTGTTTCTCCATCTCCGCCCGGTGGGGATAATGACGGAAATATGCTTCGCACCGGGTGTGGGGGTAACGCAGCATAGAGGCTGAACCACCTTCGTCCCTCCATTGGGCAGAGTTGATCCGGCCTTCACCCACAAACGCTTCCCGTAGCTCCGCAGCGGACATCTCCTGAACGTCGTAGCCGGATTGCTTCAGTCTGGTCAGCAACCGGGAAACGGATTCGAAGGTGTCTATAAAGGAGCCCCCAAAAAGATGGGCTTCCCCCGGCGGATAATTGTAGCAAAGGATGGACAGCCGTTTGTCATGGCGCGGTTTGGCTTGAAGCGCCAGCCACCGCCGGATCTTGGCGGCCAGACGGTCCGCCCGCTCCCCGATCAGGGACAGAGTCCGCCACTTGATACCAAACTCCTCTTGGAAACCCTCCTCATCCATCGCCGCCAGGGGCAACAGCTCAATGGCCCCATCCAGCTCGGGCAGCATCATCTGCACCAGGAACTCTCCGGGGGACAAGCCCTCCGGGGAGTCCTCCCATTCCTGGCGCAGGCGTTTGGACAGGAACACCGGGTGCAGAAGCGGCGCTTTAAGCTCCTCTAGAAGCGTCAGCACCGCCGATGAATCCCCGCCCACCGGTCCGGCGCCAAGACGGAAAGGAATAAAATTCACCACCATGTTGACTGCGCCGCTTGAGGGGCTGCCATACATCAATAACTCCCGCAGCTGCGCCACATCCACGCCGGTGATGGAGCCGAAAGCAATGGGAAGCACATGGGCGAAGGCTTGAAGCCGTTCCATCATTCCCGCCACAATCGGGTGCAAATCCACGGGGTAGGTGCTGCCCATAAACAGGACAGCAATAGTAGGAGTATCGGGACTGCGGGATGTTTTCTGCCAATGGTCCCGGAGCGTCTTATAGCGCTTCCGAGTAGTCGGGTCAAACAGGTTGAGGCCAGTCAACGTCAGCGGTTCCTCCGGCAACGGCCAGCGGGAAGCCTCTTCTCCTCCCCACAGGTGGATCACCTGTAGAAGCAAATTGCGGATATTCTCCCTGCCGCCGGATTGCCAGTAAGCCCGCAGCTTCAGCAGGTGTTCATAATCCTTTTGCTGGGTAAAGGTAAGAAGGGTTGACGGCTTGTCGGAAGCCGGCTGGCGATTATTCGCTGCCATCGCCTCCACATTGGGGCCTGTCAGGTCACCAAGGCGCAGCAGCTTCCCCAGCCTTCCACTGTCTCCGCCAACTGTAATCTGCTGCGCCCGGCAGCCGGCGCATTCGGCGAGCAGGAACTTGATCAACCCATCCGTCATGCCATGCGGATCGTGTAGGATCCAATCCGCTTCCCGGACAGCGGATTGGATCTGCTCCAGCATCGCAGGCTCCGGCATCTCCCCGGTATGGTAGAGGGAAAGCCTCAGCTCCTTCTTCTGCTCTGGGCCAAGATCAGCAAAAACTGCGGAGAAATTCCGCAGCACATCATAGGATGCAGTAAACACTATCAGCTTCATCATCGGTCTCCTTTCACCATCTGCCGGACAGCTGCAGCTACTCCGGCTCCGTCCAGCTCCTCCAGACGGCAATAATCGGCGCCGAGCGCCTCCGCCAGCTGAGCGGCCTGCTCCAGGCGGATAAACCCCTGCTCCGTATCGATAACCAGCGCATGCAGTCCGCTCTCCCGGAATGCCCGGGCAACCGCCAGGCATTCCTTCAGCACCTCCGCAGCGCTGCCGGAGGTGCTGCCGTCCAGCGCCTGATTGGCTCTCCCGTCAGTCACCAGCACCAACGCCGGGATCAGCTCCTTGTCCTTGCGCCTTGCCCGCTCCAGGATCTTCCACCCCTGCCGGATGGCTTGCGCCAAGGGTGTCCTGCCCCCGCTGGGCAGCTCCCGGAGCTGCTTCATAGCCAGATCCACGCTGCGGGTGAGGGGCAGAACCTCCTCTGCCGCCGTTCCGCGGAAGGCCAGCAGGCCGATGCGGTCCCGCTTCTGATAAGCGTCCTGAAGCAGGGACAGCACCGCGCCCTTCACCGCCGCCATCCGCTTGCGGGCGGCCATGGAGCCGCTGGCATCCACCGCCAGTAAGATGGCGGTGCCGGTGCGGCGCTCCCTGACCTTCTGCCGGAGGTCCTCCGGCAGGATCACCACTCTGCCGCCTCCGGCATCCCGGCGGCGCACCGCCTGAAACGGGGCCGCCGCCCGGAGCGTGGCGTCCAGGGCAATATCCGCCGCCCGCGCCTGGCCGGACGGGCGGCGGAAGCCTACATACCGCCCCTGCGGGGTGCCCGACCGGGTCAGATTGCGCCGCCCCGCTCCGCTGCGGGGCTTGCGGTCACCCGGCTGGAAGGCAATGGGGCGGATTGCAAAGGCTTGACCCGCCGCCTCCACCTTCAGCGGCTCCGCCGTACTTGCTCCGTTGGCGGCAGCCTCCGTGTCCGAAGGCGCACCATTCAAGGCGGCGGCCCCAGCTCCCAAGGAGGCTCCCAGCTCTTCGCCCCGGCCGCCGTCGTCACCGTCCGGCCCCGGAGCTGCAGTCTCATCGCTCCCGGCAGCACCTCCGGCAGGAGGCCTCTCTTCGGGAACCGGCGATGCCGCCGTCTCCTCCGCACAGCCCTCTAGCGGTTGTTTCTGCGGGGATGTCCTTGCCTGGCTCCACGGCTCAAGGGTCCAAGCTGCCACACGGCTTATGTCCGCTTCGGTGCAGCAGGACCTGCCCTCCCAGGCCGCCAAGGCTCTCGCAGCCTCCACCGCCGCCAGCTCCCGCCGCTGGCCCTGGCACCGGGCCTCCCTTGCCAGCTGCACAGCCAGGCGGATGGCCGCCGCCTCCGGAGCTACGAAGGCCAGCCTGTGCCGCGCTTCCGCAATGCGGAGGCGCAAGGCCGCTGTGGCTGCGGCATAACGCTGCACAAATGCCTCCGGATTGTCCTCATATTCCAGCTGCCGCCGGATAATCTCCTGGCGTTCCGCCAATTTCTCCACCATCTGCAGCTGCACATAAAGCCCGAACGCACCAAATAACCCCGGAGATACCTCTCCCTCCTCCGGCTGGACGGCAGCGAATAAGCGGAATACGGCAGGAACACTCGCGGAGAAGCCCTCCCGTTCCAGCCGCAGGCTGCCGGTTTGAGAAGCCTCCACAATGGAAAAGGCGACTGCCGGGGGCAGTAAATTAAAGTGGTCCGCCAAAAGGCTTCGTCCATTGGCCTCGGCCAGCAGTCCAGGCTGCAGCCGCCTTACGCCGGAGCGCAGCATGGTTTGCAAATCGAGGCTGCCCCACAGCCGGTCTTCGGTGACGCCCAGCGGGATTTCCGCCGGCGCCCTATCATCAACCAACTCGGCAATACCCCGGAGCAGTACCGTTTTGGCCATGCCGCTCTTTCCCGAAAGCAGCACTCCGCCCAACCCCTGATGTACGGCGTGGAGGAGCAGCGCCAGCTTGGCCTCCTCCTGCCCCACAACCGCTGCAAACGGGTAAACAGCCCTCACAGCGTCTCCGTTCATGCCGGCTTTAGCCTGCCCAAGGTTTCCCGGAGGGTCTCCAACCGGTTGTCTGCTGCGGCGAAGGGGGTGCGCTTCATCCGGTGGGGAAGCACCATTCCCGCCGCTTCATGCAGGTGGGCTTCCTGGATGACCCGTGCTCCCCGGTATGCCGCCAGGGCGGCAGCTGTTTTGACCAGAGTAATATCCGACCGGTGGCCATCCACCTGCATGGCAATAGAAATTTGCGCCGCCAACTCGAGAATCCCGTCGGAATAAACAAGTGACGCCAGGCGCTCTCGTGCAGCTTCCAGCTGTGCAGTCAGCTCCGCCTGCTCCATACGGTAGCACTCCAGAAATGCCCCCGGATCAGCTTCAAAGGCCAGCCTCCGCCGGATCACCTCCATCCGCAATTCCACCTCTGTTTCGCCGCCTACCTCCACAAACAGGCCGAACCGGTCCAACAGCTGCGTACGCAGATCCCCTTCCTCGGGATTCATGGTTCCCACCAGAATAAAACGCGATGGATGAGAATGAGAAATCCCCTCCCGCTCCACGGTATTCACACCTGAAGCAGCCGCATCCAGCAGCACATCCACAATATGGTCATCCAGCAGATTGATTTCGTCCACATAGAGAATATGTCCGTCCGCCCGGGCCAACAGCCCCGGCTCAAAACGCTTCTCCCCGGCGGCGAGGGCGTGCTGGATATCCAGCGTCCCCACCACCCGGTCCTCCGTGGCGCTGACGGGGAGATTCACCACATCCACGCCGGGCATCAGTTGGGCCGCCGCCCGGACCGCAGTGGATTTGGCCGTTCCCTTTTCCCCTTGGATCAGCACTCCGCCAAGCCTGGGGTTGATCAGATTCAGTAGCAGCGCCGTTTTCATCCGCTCCTGGCCGACAATAGCACTAAACGGATAAACCGCCTGTGTTGCTTTCATATGCAATACCTCTCTCCCGTCCGTTCATTTTTCCTTGAATCCGGCAATAGGGTTTACCCGTTTCCCCATCCTTGCCGACAATGGCCCTGACCTGAAAAACCTCCTGCAGCAGCTCCGGGGTCATTACCTCAAGCGGTTCTCCACGGGCATGGACGCTGCCCGCCTTCATCACGATAATCTCATCGGAAAACTGGCAGGCCTGGTTCATTTCATGAAGCACCATCAGAATGGTCATGCCGTACGTCCGGTTCAGCTGCTGCAGAAGCTCCAGCACCTCCATTTGGTGGCAAATATCCAGATAAGTGGTGGGTTCGTCCAGCAGCAGCAGCTCCGGCCGTTGGGCCAAGGCCATGGCAATCCAAACCCGCTGCCGCTCCCCGCCACTTAAGTTGGACACATCCCGGTCCGCCATGGCTGCAACCGCAGTAGCTTCCATGGCCCAGGCCACAATGCTCCGGTCCTCTACAGTACGCCGGGTTTGGCCCAGTGACTGGTAGGGCGTCCGTCCATACGCCACCAGATCCCTCACCTTCATCTCCACTCTCTCCTGGCTTTGGGCCAAAAAAGACAGTTTCCTGGCCGCCTCCTTGGGAGGGATGCGGAACAGATTCTTCCCCTCCAGCAGCACTTGCCCTCCGGACGGCCTCAGCTGCCGGGACAAGGCCCGCAGGAGCGTGCTTTTGCCGCATCCGTTGGGACCGATAATGCTGTATATCCTGCCCTTGGGCAGATGCAGAGACAAGCCGTCCACAATGGCCCGGCCGTTGCCGTAGCCAAGCTGCAAATCCGTTGCTTCCAGCATACTCACATGGTTTGCCTCCTCAATAAATACAGAAAAAACGGCGCTCCCACGGCTCCCATAATAATTCCTACCGGCAGCTCCGTAGGCGCCCAGAGCAATCGGGCCAGCGTGTCGCAGAAGGTAACGACGGCAGCCCCCAGCAGAGCAGATGCAGGCAGGAGCAGCCGGTAGTCTTTGCCGATCATCAGCCTGGTGGCGTGGGGCACGATCAGACCCACAAAACCCAGCAGCCCCGCCACACTGACCGAGCTGGCTGCCAACAGTGTAGCTACCGCCGTCATGGAAAGACGGACCCATTCCACCCGCACACCCAGGTTCCGGGCCGCCGCATCCCCCAGCAACAGCAGGTTCATCCGCCCGGCTCCAAGGCCCGCCAGAAGCAGTCCCGCCGCCGCATATGGGGCGATAATCCAGACGTGGGGCCAGCTTTTGGCGGATAAGCCGCCTACCATAAAGATCAGCGCGCCATGCACCCGGTCACTGTAAAAGATCATCAGCCCGGATATCCCAGCACCCAGGAAGGCGGACACCGCCGCTCCGGCCAATACGATCCGAACGGGGTTGATCCCGTCTTTCCAAGCCAAAATGTAAATGATCACCGCAGCCAAGGTGGCTCCTACAAATGCGGCGGGCGGCAGCAGGTATTCATATTCCTGGAATACGATTAGAATCAGAATGCTGAACAGCCCTGCTCCGCTGGATACTCCAATGATTTGCGGGTCGGCCAAGGGATTGCGCATGACCCCTTGCAGCAGCGCTCCCGAAACAGCCAGGCTGGCTCCCACCAGAAGCCCCACGATCGCCCGGGGAATCCGGATATTCCATACGATGGAGCGGAACGGGCCCTGGAAGGTGTCATCCAGAATGTACCGGGAGATATCCCCTAAGGGCACCTTTACGGCGCCGCTGTAGATGCTGAACAGAACTGATGTAATCACACAGCAGCCAAGAATGGCCAGCATCAGCAGCCCCCAAGCCGGTCTGTCCCGCAGCGGGACGGTGATGGCCTCCGCTTCAACTACAGGTCCGGATGGTGCGGGTCCGGATCTGGTTTCCGGTCCAAGCTCGAAACCGGATCCGGGCCCTTCTTCAGTCCCAACCGGCCGGCTTTCGGTTCCTTGACCCATGTTATTGTACCTTCCCCGCGGTTTGCGGCTGGCCGTAGGCTTCGGGATACACAAACTGTCCCAGATACGTCATGGATTCATCATATTTCAACCCTGGATTGGTCAGGAATAGCTCGGAGGGCATGACGATCACCTTTTTCTCCTGAACAGCCTTTAGGGAGGACCAGGCCGGATTGCTTTCCATTTCGGTTTTGATCTTCTTCTCGCCTGCCTCTTTGCTGCCATGGATAATAAGGAAGATATAATCCGGATTTTTCTCGATAAGCTTTTCCAGGCTGTAAGGCAGCGTACTGGCATCCGGCTTGTCAGTAGGCAGCTCCTCCGCCACGTTCACCAGGTTCATCTTTTTGGCAATCTCCAGTCCTGCCATATCGTTCCGTTGGATGGAGACCACACCAGGAGTCACATTCAAATTTACAAAGGTAGGGGTTTTCGCCGGACGCTTCTTCAGCACCTGCTCCACCCGGCTGTCCAGCCCGGCAAGTGCCTTTTGCGCCTCCGTCTCCTTCCCGGTAATCCGGCCCAACAGTTCCGTTTTGGCATGGACCTCCTCCAGGGAGCCCAGCTTGAGGAACGCAACAGGAATGCCGCTTGCAGTCAAGGTCTGCTCCATATCCTTATGGAACACAGGCTGCCCGATAACCAAATCCGGCTTCAATGCCAGCACCTGCTCCAGACTGACCTGGCGCATCTGACCTACGGCAGGCACGTTCTCTGCTCCTTTGGGCGGAACTATACCGGCCGCTTCAGCCCGTCCCGCTGCAGTACCGCCGATGGCGTACATGAGCTCCAGCATTTCCGGCGAAAGCACCACAATCCGTTCCGGCCTCCGCTCCAGGACCACCGTACGCTTCAGATCATCCGTCAAGGTAAACTTGCCTCCAGCTTGGAGAGATGCCGGTTGGGCGGAAGCCGCAGGTGAGATCTTGCCTGTTGCTGTTACCTCCGGCTGCGCTCCGCTTTGTGCATCCTGCTGCGCCGCACACCCGGCCAGCATCATACCGGCCACGAAACCGATGGATAGAACTCTAACCCGATTTTTCTTCATACTGCTTTGCCTCCGGTCTTTTCTCTTATTTCGTAAATATTACTATTATAATTCTCTTATAACTGTAAATATTACTATTAAATTTGTCAACATGAAATTAACATCACTCTTCTTCCCCACATGATCCATTCAGCCAAACCCCTATCCTGCAAAAATGCAGTTATTTTTGAACAAACCTCTTCTTTTAGACAGTCATCTTGCAAAAATGCATCTATTTTTCGCTGACACGGCCAATCGTGTGGAATCTGCTGGAATTAAGTGCACTTTTGCATTTAACCCCTCCGCCTACCCGGCTCCCCCGGAAAATAAATGCACTTTTGCATTTGGCTACCGCTCGGGTACATGCCCTTAGCCGCTGCATGTGATGCTCGGAGCATTCGTCGGCTCAACGAAAAAAATCTAACAAATCCATATCGCGCTATTCGCCTCGTTTGAACGCTTTCGGGGCGTTCCGGACAAATAGCGATCCTACAGATTCATTAGATATTCGAAGCCTTCACAACAGCTTATTATCGCTACCTCTACTCATTCCCGCATCTCGCCGTTAAAAAGATTCTTACACATATTTTCCGCTGGCCGGTACGGCAATTTCATCGAAACTTCCGGTCAACGCTTCAAGGCCCTCCTCCAGCTCCGCACCTGTCATAGGCAATCCGTGTCCGGTTAACGCAGCCTCAGGATGAAGCGCCTGCAGTTTGGCAACCGAGGAGCGGGCACTCTCCCAATCCGGCGTAAAATATTTGGGCGGTCCGCTGATTTCCTTCTCTTGTGTAAACACCTTGTAGACGGACTCCTGCTTCACTGTAACAAACGCATCCCCGGCGACCAGAACACGGTCCCGGTCCCGGAACAGGGAAATATGCCCCGGCGTATGGCCCGGTGTATGAATCCAGCGCCAATCCGGCAGAACGGGAATGGAGCCGTCCGGCGGCAGCGCGTGTACGTGTTGGCCCAGTTGAATGGGAGCGCTGGGGAAAAACATGGACATTTTGGCCACAAGGCCCCCATCCACGGTAGGGTCCGGTGCATCGTAAGCCAACTTGCCGGTCAGATAAGGCAGCTCTGATTCATGGGCGTACACCGGAACCCTCCACTGCTCCACCAGCTCAATTACCGCGCCAACATGGTCAAAATGTCCGTGAGTCAAGACAATCCCTTCCGGACGGCTGTTTTCGCCGAACCGCTCGGCAACGGCATCAAGAATCGCCTGGGCGGAATGTGGCATGCCCGCATCCACCAACACCCACCCCTTTTGCCCCGGTTGACCGATCATGGCTATGTTGACGATTTGAACGGTATACCCATATACATCCGGCCTGATCACATGACCATTGCCGCTTTCAAGCGAGGTTACGGGAAGATAATGATAATCCTCCCCATACGACATTTCCTCCGGCATCTACGCCACCTCTTCGCCTTCTAAGTTGGTGGATAGTATTTCCAGCCGCCCTGCATGTTATTCCAAGGCACCCGGCTCTGCGGATTGTACCGCCATTGCCGGCTTAAGCCACTTAGATACCATGCCGTGTTTGGGGGACAGAAGGAAGCTGGCGAGAAACAGCAGTCCGGTGGCAAAGGCCATGGAGCCGGAGATGGAGGTGTCCAGCCACACCGCCAGATAATAGCCGGTTATGGCGGATACAACGCCGAAAGCACCACTTAACCCCATCATAACCGACAGCCGGTCCGTCCAGAGATAAGCCGCCGAGGCGGGGGTAATCAGCATCGCCACCACCAGGATGGCTCCCACGGCATCGAAGGACGCTACGGTAGTGACGGATACCAGTGACATGAATACATAATGCATCAGCATTACCGGCAAACCCAGACTGGCCGCCAGTGCAGGATCGAAGGAGGTCAGCTTCCACTCCTTGAAGAACAGGAAGATAACCGCCGCCACCACAACCAGCACAGCCGTCAGCAGCACCACCGCCTCCGGCAGTGCACCGATCACGGGAAGCTCCACCGTCTCCCAGGGGATAAAGGTGATTTCCCCCATCAAGGCATGTTTCACATCCAAATGGGCGTTCCCCACCTTGGTGGCAATCAGCACCACTCCCAGCGCAAACATAGAGGTGAAGACGATGCCGATGGAGGCTTCCTGCTGGACGCCACGGGCATGGAACCATTGGACCAGCACCGCTGTCAGAAGACCCGCCGCCACCGAGCCGATCAGCATATGGAACCCGCTCAGCTCCCTGGTGAGGAGAAATGCCGCAACAATACCCAGCAATACCGTATGGCTGATGGCATCGGCCATCATGGCCATCCGGCGCAGGATCAGAAGTACCCCGATCATGCCGCAGGACAGCCCCACCAGAGAGGCGGTCAGAATAATCCAGCCGCTGTAGCTCATGATCCCACCCCCTCCTTCAGCTTACGCGGTTCGGCTGTTTCCATAGCCAGCTTCCTCTGCTGGGCCAGCCGTTCCAGGTACATCACCAGCAATCCCTTGCGCACACCGAAGAATAAGGAAACAACAAACAATCCCGTAGCAACCAGTACAATAAACGGACCTGTGGGCCAGCCCTTGCCCATGGTGCTGACCAAGGTGCCCAGCATACCTGCCCCTCCGCCCAAGGCTCCCGCCAGGATAAGCATTCCGCCGAAGGAGTGGGTCCAATAACGGGCACTTACCGGAGGAATGATCAGAAGCGCCGACATGAGGATGACCCCTACGGACTGGATGCCCAGTACAATGACCAGCACCAGAACGGCCATATACAGGCTGTTCATCACCCGCCCCGACAAGCCCAGCCCCTGCCCGAAGGCTCCATCGAACAAAAACAGCTTCCATTCCTTAAAGCCCACGGCGGCCACCAGAATGACCACCAACGCCAAACCCGTCATGGTCCAAACATCCTGTCTGACCATAGACGCCGCCTGACCGAAGATAAAGCTGTCCAGCCCGCTTTGGTTGCCGCTTGCCGTCCGGCTGGCGAAGGTCAGCAGCATGATCCCCAGCCCGAAGAATACGGACAGCACAATCCCCATAGCCGCATCCTCCTTCACCCGGGAGTTGGAGCGAATCCAATGGATGAGGGCAGCTCCCAGCAGCGCACTTGCAGCCGCACCACCGATCATTGCGGGGAGACTTTTGGCGCCAACCGCCATAAACCCGGCAACCACCCCCGGCAATGCTGCATGGGACAAGGCGTCACTCATCAGGCTTTGCCGCTTCCAATAGGCGAAGCAGCCGATAACCCCTGCGGCTATGCCCAGAATCAAGGTGCTGAGCAGCACCCATTGTGCGTTATGCGACAGCTGTATCATCCTGATTTCTCCCCCATCCAGCGCAGCACGCCGCCATAGGTTTTGAAGATGTTCTCCTTGGTAAACACCTCTTCCGTCGGACCATGAGCCATTACCCTCCGGTTCAGCAGCAGCAGATGGTCGAAATAATCCTCCACCGTCTGCAGATCATGGTGGACTACCAGGACGGTTTTCCCCTTTTCCTTCAGCGTCTTCAGGGTCTGCATAATGGCCCGCTCCGTAGCTGCATCCACACCTGCCAACGGCTCATCCAGAAAGTACAGCTCCGCCTCCTGGGCCAGTGCTCTGGCCAAAAACACCCGCTGCTGCTGTCCGCCTGACAGCTGGCTGATCTGGCGTTTGGCGTAATCCGCCATGCCCATTTCGTCCAAGGCCTGCATGGCCTTCTCCTTATGCTGCTGTTTGGGCCACTTCAGCCAGCCGATCTGGCCGTACAGCCCCATCAACACCACATCCAGAGCATCCGTGGGAAAATCCCAATCCACCGACCCACGCTGGGGAACATAACCGATCCGGGCTTTTACCTGATTATACCCGGAGCCAAAAAAGGACACCTCACCTGCCAGCCGGGGATGGAGATTAAGCATCACCTTCAGCAGTGTGGACTTTCCCGCCCCATTCGGCCCCACGATTCCCGTCATCGTACCGGGCCGCACCTGAAAATCCACTCCATCCAGCACCTTGTTGCGGTGATAGGATGCGCTTAAGCTTTTGACACTGAGTACAGGCAGCATGGTTATTCCCCCTTCCCGCTTAGCGCCTTGTAGATGGTCTCCACATTGTGGCGGTACATGCCGGTATAAGTGCCTTCTTTGCTTCCCGCAGCGCCCATGGCATCGGAGAACAGTTCTCCACCTTGCTTCACGTCCAGTCCCTTCTTCTTAGCCCCTTCAATCACCGCCTGGATGGAAGCGGGGTTAATGCTGCTTTCCACAAACACGGCCGGCACCTTATGATCCGTCAGCAGCTTCACCGTATCCTCAATATCCGTCAGCCCCACTTCATCCTCCGTGCTCAGGCCTTGAAGCCCAATAACCTCCAGACCCTGCATCCGGCCGAAGTAGCCAAAGGCATCGTGGGCGGTAATCAGCACCCGCTTCTCCTTGGGGATTTCACCTAACTTCTTTACGGATTCCGCCTTCAAGGCATCCAGCTCGGCAAAATAGTTGACCTTGTTGGCTTCGAAATAATCCGCATGTTCTGCGGCATGCTCCTTCAGCTTCTCTGTCGCTGCCCCGAGGCTTTGCTTCCACAGCTCAATGTCGAACC
Organism: Paenibacillus mesotrionivorans; assembly: GCF_046098205.1. NCBI lineage: Bacteria > Bacillati > Bacillota > Bacilli > Caryophanales > Paenibacillaceae > Paenibacillus > Paenibacillus mesotrionivorans. Next base: position 183,841 of record NZ_JBJURJ010000017.1, read on the forward strand.
AGATATGCGGGTCGGTGTTACCTTCCTCATCCTTTAATAACCGGTCCTTGGACAAGGTTTCCCCAATCCCCAGGGTCGGTTTTTTCTTGCCCATTTCGTCGAAAACCCGGACCATATTGGCCTCCAGATGAAGTCCGCTGTAAAAAATCATATCGCTGTTCTCCAGCTTGCCGATGTCGCCTTGTGTAGCGTTGTACAGATGGGGATCGACGCCTGGTCCCATCAGACTCTGCACACTGACCTTATCCCCGCCGATTACAGACAGAGGCTCCGCTATTTGGGCGATGGTGGTGACGATCCGGATTTTTCCGTTTTCCGCGCCAATCTGTGAGCCGTTGCCGGTGTCCCCGCAGGCTGTCATCACGGCCATTGCAGCTGCCAACGCCACTGCACCCATCCATACACGCCACTTGCCCAGTCTGATTCCCATTCTTTAATCCTCCTATTTTCGTAAAGTTAATATTGTTTCCCATAGGCAAAATATATTCTTTCATACAACATAATTTCTCCGGGGTTGTTTTGTCAAGCGAAATGATAAACATTATCATTTATTTTTGTAAACGCAAAAAAGCCCCTTACCTCCACATTCGGGTGGTAAAGGGCGGGTTTATCCGGTTGGAACAAGCGGACCTCTAGCTTAGCTGCTTGTTGTATTCTTCTTTTCCATCACCGCAAAATAATTATCCTCCCGGTCGGCAAAATTGAACACACGTCCGAAGGGAAGAGTGACCAGATCTCCTACAGTGACCTGCTTGGCCTTAAAATCGGCATACAGCTGATCCAAATCCTCCGAGAAAAACATTAACGAGGGTGTACCCAGATTCATGTCCGGCGACATGCTAGCCACAAACGCTTTATCATGAAGAATAATGCTGGTTTCAGCATTCGGGGCCGGGGCAATTTCAATCCATCTCATGCCTTCGCCATTGTCCTCTTCGGCAACCACATGGAATCCGGCTTGCTCTGTCCAAAACTGCCGCGCCTCATCCTGATTATTTACATAGAGCATAATTTGTCCTATCCGTTGAATCATCCCGTGAACCCTGCCTTTCCCATACATGGATTATAGTATCTCCGGTGCTGGTCTGCCTATTCCTTGGACTCCTTTATCTCCAGAAAGCTGTCCTGATGGGCCAACACCCATGCATTCATCCGTTGGATGGTTTGTTCTGCGCAAGCCCTATAACGGGCATGCAGCTGTAAGAGGGTACCGGCCAGCTGCGGGTCCTGCTCCAGGTCAGAAGGACTGGCCGGATTATACCGTTCCGCGGCCTTGACCAGCACAGACTCCATTTCCTCCAGCAAACCGGCCAACTCACCGTCTTGAAAAAACAGCACAGCCCGGCATATTCCTCCCCATACATGCAGCTCGCGGATGTTGTAAGCCGCAAACCAATAAAACTCCGCAACGGTTTGGGTATGGTTATGGAAGGAGTAGAACAGGTATAACGCCTGCTGCCCTTCATTCAGCCGGTTATACATCTCCCGCTTGGACTCCAGGTCTTTGCCGCGGACAGCGGATAACATCGGCTGAACGCATAACCAGCTTAGCTCGGGACTTGCCAGCCCACTTGCAGTTATCGAAGCCTTCAATTGAAACCTCCTCTATTTTTGCCGGCGTAAATTGCAGAAATGTAGGTAAAATGTATCCCTTTGCATGAGGAATTCATTTAGATGCTATAAAAGCTGTTAAATTTCTATTAAGATCGGAGATAACAAGAGAATGATAGAGATTTTCCGATGATCTCCCAATTAACGAGATATTATATTACATTTTCGACTGAAAATACCCTAAATCGACTCAAAATCGCCCCATATCGCTTTTTACAATTAAATCGAATTTGGTTATGATTTTCATATTGTTCATTGGACTATCGAAGGAGGTACAGTGGTTGGAAAATGGGAAATTGACGGGAATAGAGCTCTTCGCTTTTCCTTCTCGGCCTTCATTTTTATATAAGCCGGTCCGTTCCGGATGCTGGTATGTACTGCTCAAGCTGACGTACCAGAACAAGGTGGGCTATGGCGGCTGCGAGGTCCCCGTAAGCGGCAAGGGGATTGATTTGATCAAGTGGGGAGCTTGTCTGAGAACCATCCGCTCCTGCGCTGTTGGGGAAATCCCGCAGGTCTTGCATCAAATGGGACAAGAATGGCCTGTCCATCAACTTACCCTCATGCAACATGCGGTTTACGATTTGGCGGAGGCCCACAGCCACCGTTCCAAAATCGCTGCCGGCGCCACGCGGCATGTAAACCTCCGGCTTCCTGGGGTGAGGAGCACCTCTCCCCGCCAGTCTTCCCGGGATTTAGTCGAAGAAGCGGCAGCCTATTATTCCATTTTGTGCCGGTAACCCCGGACCACATATGGTTACAAATACTTTTTGAAGCCTTTGCTGACCTGACCGTCATACCCCTCCCGTTCAAAAAACTGGTGGGCTCTGATTCGGGTAGCTTTACTTAGCAGCATAATCCGATGGCAATGGATGGAGTTGCAATATGTCTCCACGTGCCGGAATAGGGATTGGCCGATGCTTTTGCCGCGATGATCCTCGTGAACGATGACATTCTCGACAATGGCGTACGGCCTTTCTCCATGCAAGGCTTGCATACAGATATTAAGCGTTAAGCTGCCTAAGAGCTCACCGTCTTCTTCATAAACAAAGATAAAGTTCATCGGGTCGTTCCGGATTTTGCGGAGCTGCTCTTTTTGTACTTCCATTTTCTTGCTGTTAGGCACCAGCATTCGGTACAGCTTGCTTAACTGCTCCTCGTCCCTATCTTCAGCTTCCCGGATCATAGGCGCCAGGACCTCCATACCTTTGTTTTAAAGCCACATGTAGCTAAATTCAGGCTTTTCAATATTCATCAGCTGCCGCTTAAAATCCTCAATCGGTTCCAAATCCTCAACCAAGTGCCACCGGTTTCTGCTATCCTGCCAGTAGACCTTCCATTTATTGTCTGCTAGTCTGAACTGGCAGATCGGCAGCTCCACCCGTTCACCCGGCAGGTACGCCGGAGTTTCCTGGACCAGCGTAATGTTGTTTCCCCGGAAGGTATATAGAATTTTGTAGTCTGCCTTGAAATCATCCGGAATCTTCGCCTCAATATAGGCATCCAGAATTTTTCCAATGCGCCTCTTGGTAAAATCATCGAACCCCATGGCTACCTCCCCTTACGTATGCAATGCGTGCTGGTATTGTTCAAGGTTTAGACCATATGCTGCAGCTTGACCTCAAACTGCGGTTTGGTCACATACTCCATATACTCCACCTTACCGGTAAAATTCAGATACGTTTTATACTTTTCTATTAAATCAGGAACCGTGAGATGCTCTAACACTTCTGCTTTTGGGACCCACTGACATTCCGTGGTTTCATCCGATTCGCGGAACTCTCCACCCACATAACGGCACGTAAATCCAATCAGAACTTTAGGCGGAATCTGGCCAAACCCATTATAGCCCGGATAGGTGCAAGTATTGGATGCGACACTGAACAGCTGGTGTACGGCAATGTCCATGCTGCTTTCTTCTTTGGCCTCCCGGACCAAAGCATCGATCAAGTTTTCCCCCAGCTCCACCTGCCCGCCCGGAAACATCCAAACGTTTCGGTTACGCGACTTTAAAAGCAAAATCTCCCCCTGATCATTTTCCACAACTCCATAAACAGCCACAATATGCGTGGGAAACTGCCTCATATGGATGCACCTCTTTGTATGGGGACTTGGAGCAAATTAATCCCCAGTATTTGAATGGGTTATATCTTCCTATAATATCATCTTACTGGGAGAAAAACATGTTTTCGAGCATTCTACTCATTCTTATGCTCATTCCATTCTCTTTCCAGCTCTTCTTCAATCACTTCATTCGGCAGATTAAAATCATCGGTTTCCACGATATTCAGCTTTTCCTTTATTTTTTGAAGATCATCGGCTATTTGTCTGTTCTGTTGGTAGAGCTTTAAGACCATGACCAGGGTTGCGGCCAGCAGTACAATTCCTCCAACGGGTGCCAGCACAATGGAAAGTATCCGCTACAATGGCAATCGCTAGGATTGTCCCAAGAACATTCATTTCCTTTCCCTCCCCAGTTAGGCACTACAATTTCAAGTCATATTCCTTTTTGAGCGAAACTGCTTGATGTACCCATTCCTTTAATTCCTCTGTTCCGACGTAAATCTCGCCATCGATCCGGATGACCGGGAACATCATTCCTTCGTAGGAGCTTGTGGCTTTTAACACCTGTTCTTCGGAAGAGATAATGGTTCTGACCTGTTTTTCCGTCAAATTCAAATATTGCGCCGTTTCCGCAATGTTCATTAATGGCTTATTTACAATGGGCATATTCACATTTGAAACCGGAACGGCATCCGGGCCGTTGACACCTGCTACGATGAAGCTGCTGATTACGATGGACAAACCAATTATAGTCGAGCTTAAAATGGAACTACTGTTGAATTGTTTCACGCTTTCCTCCTCATATGAAAAAAGAGAGAACCAATTTCTCTCTCCGTTTGAAATGACAATATAACCATCTTATACCATTTGGACAGGATTTTGAATGATTTCTTTTGTGCAAAATGGAAACTTAACCGGTTTCAAAAAGTGACCGCGATTGTAACGGAACTGAAAGACCGTTAAACACCGAAATCGGCGCGATTTCAAATATAACGGAACTGTGCGACCCTTAGAAGCTGTTTTTACTGGGAAACACCATCTTATTACCGTCTAAGAGCTTCTCAGTTCCGTTACAAATTTTCCATACGCATTTTCGAGCGCTAAGAGTCTCTGAGTTCCGTTAGAAAACACCAGCCCCCCATAACAGGTCAGCTGGTGTTATCAAAGCTTCATTCACACACGTTCCTCCAACTAACTAACTCCCGCCCGCACCTCCACCTCCAACACCACCTCGATCTCCACCGCCTCCTTCGCCCTCATTGCCCCCTCCACGCGCCAGCTTCCGGAATAAATCCCCGAATACGGGGTTGCGGTAGATGTGGTAAATATACCGGATCGGATGCCGGGTAGGGTCCTTGATCCAGCGGGCGTCATCGGATATACGGGGGCTGGGCACCAGATGGCTGAAGGTCCATTCAGGATTCACCAGCCAGGCAATTGTGGACATATCCCAGATGATCCGGGTATAGGCGAAATGGTCGTCACTGGAGCTGCGAAAGGTTTCGAAGAGGTACTCCCCCACGGGACCCGTGGGCAGCACATAATCCCGCACCTCAGACAGGGAGGTATGAAGATGGGAGACCACCCCGCCGCAGGGCAGCAAAATCACCGGAGCTCCGCAGTCGAACACCACACGCGATGCCACGATGTCCTGGCTCAGATTAAACTCCCGGGTATGGGGCCAGGCGAAGGAATGCCCGCCCAGCCAGACAATCACGATGCGTTCCGCAATGGCGGGTTCCATCAGAATGGCCGAGGCTACATTCGTTATACAACCGATGGCCACCACATACAGCGGATCCGCCGGATCACAGGCCATAGCCCGTTCAACCAAATTACGTGCGGCATCACCTTCAACAAAGCCCCCATCTTGAGGCAAATATGCAGCAGACCCCCGGTATACCGGAACATCCTCCCTGCTCATCAGCTTGAGAATTTTCAATATCTCCAAGTAGCTTTTTTCCATGCCGTCCGCTGGTCCGGTAGAGTTTTTGTTATAAAAAGGGGCAGCATACAATGCCTCCACCTCAACACTGTCCGGTGATAACAGCGCATACACCAAAGCAAACTGGTCGTCGATTTCATTAAAGGTGTCCGTATCCAGCACCATCCGGACTTTCCGTCCGGGATGCCTCAGCATCCGCACCAGCCGCTCTTCATTAATTTCAGGGTAAAGGGACATACCGCATAACCTCCGTCATAAATGAAGGAGCCGGAACGATGGACGTTGCCATATCCGGCTCCCTTCAACATTTATTTGGTTACTCTTACATCGTCTACGCTCATGGTCATATTGGACGCCGTGCTATTGGTAATAAACTGGATTTTGTCCAAGCTGCCCACTGCAGAATGGAAGGCTCCGCCTGACTGCAGGAGCACACCGTCCATATAAATATCGGCCTGACCAATAGACGGATCTGCCACAATCTTAATGTTATGCCAGGCGTTAGCTGTGTAGCTCTTCAGGGTAAGATATGATCCGCTGTTGCTTACCTGCAGCTTGCCGCTATTAGTACGCAGGCGTATTGCCTCCGTTGCCCCTCCATACACCCGCACATAAAGATTGCTCTGGTTGCCGAATTTAATCTTGAATTCGGTTGTAACAGCCGTGGCAGTAGGCGCAAATGAGGCCGACGCGGAGACTACTGTGGATGTGCTGGTATCGTAAAGCCGCAGGCTTTTATCCGTGGAGCCGGGGTCAGCTGCAACGCTCACTGTTCCTCCTGCATTGTTGAAGGTCCATCCCGGAGGAATCTGTTCTCCTTCCACACTGTCGAAGTTCTCGTTCACCAGTGTTACTGGCTCTCCAGTCGGAGGTAAGGTATCCACAGCGATAATCGGCCACTTGCCGGTATAATCCGTATTACGCTGGGCTAAATTCACGGCGCCGATGATAGCCTGGATATTTTGCCGGTTCTCAATAAAATTGGCGTAGACGGGAAAATCCGCATTGGAGGGAGCCAGGGGAATTGCCAGATTGTACTGCTCACTCCACGTGCTCCCCAGGTTGGCCGTTGCTGTACTGACCAGCTGGGTATAATCATTGCTCAGGTACAGCACCTCGAAATCGTCCGGCCCCGTCTTCGCCAAATCCCGGTAATTCCGCGTCCCGGTCTGAAGGGTCGAATAGCTCCAGACGCCTGATACCAGCTTGCCGAACCGCACAGTCTGTCCGCCTGCATTCTCCTGCTCACCGAAGGCCACAACAACTGTGCCATCGTCAGCAACGGCAACATCCGCCTGCTGCACCGGATGGCGCGTTCCGTAATCGGAGCTGCTTGTAACCGGCAGCGCATCATAGACAAGGCAATCCGCCAGCTCTGCGTTATCCACTTTCGCGCCCAGATTCGTCCCCGAAGCGCTGTACATATTCCCGTCCGCCGTATTCAGATAGGCCACATACAGGTGGCGCGAGCTGTGATTATGCCCTCCGGGACCGCCCGCCATGGACCAGGTCATATAGATTTTATCTCCATGGATGTAGACGCCATTGGAATACACTTCGTTGAACTTGTCTGCCGTTTTGCCGCTGTCGATAATGGAGACCGGAGTTGACCAGGTGGCGCCGCTGTCCGTGGATTTGGTCATCCGGTAGGTGCGATAGGGATAGCTTTGGTTGTCGTTTTTGGAATACAGCAGGTACACCGTATTCCCCACCACTGCGGGCATAGGATATGCCGTTTTATCCGCGTTAATCTGTGTTTTGGTCCAAACCCCGTCCATGGAATGGGCATTGGGAGCTTTTAACAGGTAAGCAGCAGACGAGTGGTTAAAGATCAAAATGCCCAGCTTGCCATCGGGAAGCATTACCATGGTGCCATAGTCATGATAAGCGTAGGTGCTGCTGTCATTCCAATCTGCAACCTTGACCGCCGGCTCCCACGAGGACGTCGAATGGTTGTACGCCTTCACATACACATCCATCTGCGGACCGCTGTAGTTAATAAAGGTTTTGTTGGAGACACTGTCGTACAACCCGGCTCCGAAGCTGCGGCGGGCATGGTACGCGCCGTTCCCTTCAATTTGGGACAGACTCACCGCCGCAGCGTATCCTGCATTTCCGGCCATCAATATTATAACCAGCATACATACAGTCAGCCTGCGCCACTGCGCAACCTTCAACCAATTTTTCATCATCCATCCCAGCCTCCCGAAATGCTCTTCAGCAGGCGGCTCTCCTAAGGCATGTTTGCATACATGCCCCAGCTCCTCTGTCTCTGTTACCCCTTAACAGCAGTACCGGCGACACCCTGGATAATATACTTCTGCCCGGCGAAGAACACGATCAGCATGGGAATAATGGCGGCGGATGCAGCGGCCATCATCCCGTTGTAGTCGATGCTATTTTCCTGGATGAAATTCTGCAGCCCCAGCGGAATGGTATACAGGTCTTTATCAATCAGAAACACCAGCGCATTCTCGTAATCATTCCAATGCCACGAGAAATCAATGATGGAGAATGTAGCCAGCACCGGCTTGGAGAGAGGCAAGATCAGCCGGGCAAAGATACGGAAGTGCCCTGCCCCGTCCATCATGGCCGACTCGGAAATTTCCATCGGGATTTTCAAAAAAAACTGTCGCATCATAAACACTCCGAAAATCGAGAATAAGCCGGGCAGAATCAGCGCCAAGTGGGTGTTATAGATGCCGGCCCAATCGAACATCAGGAACTTGGGAACGAACAAAATCTGCGGCGGGACCATCATCATGGACAAGTACAAGAGAAAGCTGGCATCCCGCCCCTTAAACTCAATCCGGGAAAACCCGTAAGCCGCCAGAGCGGACATCAGGACTGCCCCTACCGTAGAGATGAAGGCTACCTTCACCGAATTCAGGTAAAAAGGTAAAAATCCGCCATTGGCTGTCCATACCCTCACATGATGGTCGAAGATGAAGGTTTCCGGAATCCACCGGATAGGAAAATCGAAGACCTCCGACGGGCTTTTAAACGATGTGCTGATGGCCCAGACAAAGGGAAGCACCATGAGCAGGCCGCAGAAGAGCAGGATACCGGTCAGGAACAGCTTAAGCAGCAGGCGTAAACGGAAATGTTTCATGTAGACTGTTCTCCCTCCCTTAATAATGAACCCATTTCTTCTGCACATGCCATTGCAGCATCGTAATGGACATCACAATCATAAACAGTACCCAGGATATGGCGGAGGCATAGCCCATCTCGTAGTAGCTGAAGGCAGTTTTATAGACGAACAGCGACAGTATGGTGGTGCTGTTGCCCGGCCCCCCTCCCGTGACGGCCTCAATGATTCCGAAGGTTTTGACCGTCGAAATGAAGCCTGTAATCATCAGCAGGAGTGTCGTAGGACTGACAAGGGGAAGAATAATCCGGAGAATGGTCTGCCATGGTTTGGCACCGTCCATTTTGGCCGCCTCCAAAAGCTCGGAGGGAATATCCTGCAGCGCCGCCAAGTAGATGATCATGAAGAAGCCGATAAGGTGCCAGCTCCAAATAATATCAATGGCATACATGGACGAGGTGGTGGTAGACAGCCAACCGGGCGGATTATCAATACCGATAGCCCGAAGAATTTCATTGATAGGTCCCATGCGTGGCTGGAACAGGACCATCCAGACAAAGGCTACCGCCACACCGCTGGTGATGTAGGGCAGGAAATACATGGCACGGAGTACACTTTTCAGAAACACACTCCGGTTTAACAGGATGGCAATCAGGAAAGCAAGCACCAGAGATACGGGAACAGAAGCCAGGAAGAGCACGGTGTTTTTCAGGGAAATAAAGAATAATTCATCATTAAACAGATGCTTGAAATTATCCAAGCCGATAAATTTCGGCGTTTTGCCGCTGGCAAATTTCCAATCCGAGAACATCAGCACAAAGGAGAATACAGTGGGAAACAGGAAGAAAATCAGAATGCCCAGCATGTTCGGCGCAATAAACAGGTAACCCGTCATTCTTTGGCGTTTAGACCAGTTCCACTTCACAGGGCTTCACTCCGCCTCCGTCTATTTTTTCTGTTGGATGAACGTATTGTGCCGATCGATGAGTGTGGCTGTGCTTTTCTCCAGGGTATTGGCATTCAGCAGGTACTTCTCCATCTCCTCCTGCCGCATATCCATCACCGGCTGTTCGATTTTCCGGGTGAAGTAGGGAATATTGCCGAACAGCACCCTTTTCAGCGACTCATGATCGTACAGATTCTCAACCCCCTTCAACAGAAGCGAAATCACCTTATCCAAATTCACATCCTTGGATACCGGAATCCTTCCGCCGGGAACCATGTACAGGATGCCCTCATCCGTATACCACTTCAGGAATTTCCAGGCCTCCTCCTTGTGGGCGGATGCGCTGTTAATGGAAACGATGTCGCCAAGTCCACCCTCTGAAAGCAGTGACTTCTGGAAGGAATAACGAGGTATAGGCGCAAATGCAACCTTAAAGGTGCGCGGATTGGCCTGAATGTTATTGGCATTCCGGAAGATCCACGTGCCTGCGTTGAACATGGCGCCTTCACCCTTCAGGAACATGGTGTCCACGGGCATTTTGGTGGCAAGCTGCTCACCCAGGAGAGGTGTTGTTTTGTCGGTATGCATCATACCATGCAGCAGCTCCATTCCATACTTGGCATTAGCCGAGCCGAAGTTGGACTTGCCGTTCACCACATGTCCTTCCTCATGGAAAACCCTGTCTACCGGGTTGAAGATAGAGGCATTCCACTGCAGCAGTCCCCAGCGGCCCTTCTTGTTCAGCTTCTTGGCATAATCACGCGCTTCCTCCCACGTCCAGTCGTAGGGAATGGGCAGGTTCGCTTCCTTGAAGGCATCCATATTCAGCCACATGAAGCTGACGCCCTTGGTAGTGGGCAGGCCGTAGAATTTGCCGTTAATCATGAACTCCTTCGCCCCGTCCCCAACCTTCTCCAGAATGTTGAAATCGGTGAATTGGCTCAGGTCTAGGGTGCTACCGGAGCTTTGGCGCTGCTCCATTCTGGCGAAGCTGTAATTGACGAATATGTCTACCCCCTGCCCTGTCATCACGGCCGTATCCAGCTTCAGGTTACCCGCATCATCATTCACGAACCGTACGTATTCCACCTGGATATCCGGATTGGCCTTATTCCAGGTATCTACTACCTCCTGCGGCCCGGATTCAGGGGGCACACCTCCCCAAAATTTGAGCTTAACCGGTGCTTTGGCCCCGCCCGGTGTGCCAGATGCTGCCGTTGTCGCCGCAGTTGTTGCTCCCGGCGAGGCCTGGTCTCCGCTATTGCCTGTGCCGCTGGAGCAAGCGGTTGCCAGAAGCGCTGCCGTCATGATGCCTGCCAGGATGCCATACAATTTCTTTTTCATGGGTGACCTCCCTATGTTCATGATGAACCTGCTTCCACTATAGCACCGGTCCGGCAGCGCTTACAGGAACAGAACGGAGTATGGTTTAGAACAAATCTGGATTGTTTGCTGCAGCCTTTCTCTTGTAAGCCCCCGGGGATTCTCCCGTGTAACGCTTGAAGATCTTGCAGAAATAATTATCGTTGAAAAAACCCACCCGCTCGGCGACCTCACTTACGGTCAGATCCGTCTTGGCCAAGAAGGCCTTGGCGTGTTCAATCCTCAGCTTCTGGACGTAATGAATCATGCTGGTTCCGGTTTTCTTCTTGAACAGCTTGGTCAGATAATTCTCGTCAATGTTCATCATGGCCGCGACATCCTTTACAGCAATATCCTTATAATATTGTGTCTTGATAAAATCGATGATCCGGTTGATGGTGGAATGATCCGTGTAACCGTCATCCCTGTTCACCCAGTCATCCAGGCACTTCTTCATCCGGGTGAGCACCGCCTGGCAGAGGACTTCATGGGAGGATGCTTCCACAAGCTCGGGCAAGGGCGGCACCTTCTGCTCCGCTACCCGGTAGAACTGGACACCCAGCCGCAGCGCCATCTCCTTCACCAGCGGAAGCGGCGCCCGCTCCCTGGCGGCGAGGGCGAACAATGCTTCCACATCCTGACGGCACAAGGCTTCATTGCGCAGCTCAAAATGCAAAGCCGCCTCCTTTTCCAGCATCCAAAAGGAGGGTTTGGAATAAGCCGCTCCATGCGCTAGCGAGGCAGCGGTTAGGGAATAGGGCTTGGCTGAATCTGTACGGCTGATGCCGTACCAGGCTCCGGCCAGGGCCTGCAGTGCCGCCCTCCAGCCCTCTGCAAGCCGTTCCATGGAAACGTCCGCCATATAAGAACAGGGTGCCCCTATGGGGAGGGGCTCAGGCTTCCACCGGCCCTCTTCCCGTCGGTGCCAGCAAAAATACGTGGTGATGCCCAGTGTGCTAAAGCGGTGCAAACGCGAGCGGGCAACCTTACGGAAAAGGCGGGCCCATGTTTCGTCCAGTTGTCCGTGAAAATCATCATGTCCCTCCAGCACCGCCAGAATCATACAGTCCCATCCATGGAACCGGGACAAAGGCCCGCCGGTCTGCCCGGGAGGGACATCGCTGCTGTCTCCGTAAAGGGAGGACCATAACTGTGCGTACCAGGGCTGCAGCCGGAGCCGGCGCTGCTCTTCCTGCTGCCGCAATTCCTTGTTAAGCTTTACCAGCATCTCCTGCATGGTCTCTTCGCTCAGGGACAGCTTCAGCATATAACCGGATGCGCCGTATTCCAGCGCCTGCTTCACATAGTCGAACTCATTCATACAGGTCAGCATGACGAAGCGCGCCTCTGCATGCTGCTCCCGGGCCTGACGCAAAAGCTCCACTCCGTCCATATACGGCATGATGATGTCCGTAATGACCAGGTCCGGCTGATGCTGGCACACCAACTCCAGGGCATCTGCCCCGTTATCCGCCTCTCCCACTATGCGGAAGCCCTGTTCCTCCCAGGGGATCAGCTCCTTCAACGCCTCCCGGACGTAGCTTTCGTCCTCAACCAAAATAACCGTCCACATGAGCCTCTCCTCCTTCCGCTTGATACGGGACAGACAGCAGCAGCGGAAAAACCACCACAACCAAAGTACCTTTGCCGGTCCGTCCCGTCCGGATTTCCACCATACTTTCCTTTTTGAACAGCAGATTCAGCCTTTCCTTCAGATTTTCCAATGCTATGCCGTGCCCCCTAGACTCCGGTCTGCCGGAGGCAGCCGCTTGCTCCATTCCCACACCGTTGTCCTCCACCTCCACCCGCAGCTTCGCCGCCTCCCGGGCCAGCCGTATCCAAATTTCGCCCCGCTCCCCTTTTTGCGAGAAACCATGCTGAATGCAATTTTCCACCAGAGGCTGCAGGAAAAATTTCGGAACAAGCGTATGCAGCATCACATCATCAAATTCATAATGCACGTCAAAACGGTTGTCATAGCGGAGCTTCTGAATGTACACATAGCTTTTCAGCAATTCGATTTCCTTGTAAAAATGAATCAGATCCACATCTATCCGCATGCTCATCTCCAGCATTTTTCCCAGAGCCAGGGTGATCTGCTTGATGGTTTCGTTTTTTTCCCGGATGGCGATCCATTTCACCGTGTTCAGGGAGTTAAAGAGAAAGTGGGGATTCATCTGAGACAGCAGGATCTGGAAGCGCATAGCCTCCTTCTGCCGCTCCTCTGCCTTCATGAGGCGCACCATCTCATTCATGTCCGTAATCATCTGGTTGAAGGATTGGGTTACCGCCAGCATCTCCCCCTGAAACCTGTGCTCAGGCACATGCACCTTCAGGTTCCTGCGCACTACCTCCGCCATCCGGGATTGCATGAACAAAAGTGGATTGGTGATGGTTTTGGAAACAATGTACATAAGGAGGAGGAAAAGCGCCGCCAGCACAAAAAAGATCAGCAAAAACCGCTTGCTCAAGCCGTTCAGCTCACGGAACAGCGTATCGTAAGAGACTTGGTTGACCAGATACCATTGAAGCTGCGGGACATAGCTGTACATAATGATGGATGAGGTGGGATCGTCGATGAAAAAACCGGAGGCTTCAGATGAAAAGCCGGTGCGCTCCATCCAGGAGGACTGCAGGATAGAGCGGTCATTGCCGTATTTGGAAAGCAGCTTCCCCTGTTCATCCAGGATGTACAGGAGCTGGTCCGGAGAGGAGTCATGGTACATGGCATCGAAACGGCTGTTGTAATCCAGACTGATGCGGATATAGCCGTACGGAGCACCCAGCCGGTCACGCAGCTGTGTGTAAAGGGTTAGCAGATAGGGACTGTCCGACTCATCCGGGTGAATGTAATTCTCCCCCCGGTTATCCCAATGGTAAAAGGGCTTGCCCGGACTGGAGAACAGACGCTTCGTTTGCTCCACTAAGGCCTTGTAATCAAGTGCCTCCTTCGGACGGAAGGAAGCGTATACATTTCCGAAGTTATCGGTGATGGTGTAGAACACGCGGGGAGAGGTGAGAAAGATACTGTTGTTGATGGACTTCATTTTCGCTTCGATTTCCTTGCGCCGCTCCAGCTCGTGATAGCTTGCGGGTGTGCTCAGAATGGCGGCCACATCCGGGTCCTGCTCCAGCAGAATCACCGTTTTGGAGGCTGTCCCCATAAAATCCTCCAGATTGCCGTTCATTTTTTTCAGCTCTTCCCCGCTGCCGCTGATAATGCGCTCCTGCATCATTTGTTTGATTTCCTGGGAGAAGTACATGTACAACAGGGCAAACGGCAGCAAAATAAACAGCAAAAAGGTAAGGAACAGCTTATTGCGCAAGGTTTTTGGCCACCAGCCCCAAACTCGCTTCTTCCAGGTAAACATAGGGCGCCCCCCGTTTTTTGGTCTCAATAGGTTCGTAGCTCCATTATATATCACAAACCGGCTACCGGGAGAAGCAGAAAAGCCTCCAGCCGCTTCTGCAGCCGGAGGTGGGTTTAGGCCGTGTCTTTATAGGGATGGTGAAGGCTCTCTAGGGGTTCCCCAGACATGGGTCAGGCCAGTAACGGACATCAGCGCCCTTATTCGGCCGCTAAACAAAGGTTTGAAATTGTAACGGACTCCAATGCACTTATTGGACAACTTTGCCACTATTCAGACGACTTTATGCCCGAATAAGGTCTTTCCGGTCCGTTAGTCGCGCCTTCCCTCGCTTTTCCCGCAAATAGGGTCTCTCCAGTCCGTTGCCAGCCGAGCTGGCTGGAGCTCCGGTAAGAGGAACAAACTCAGACAAGCGCCGAAATCATTGGGTGTCTTCTTCACCTTGAAGCGGATTTCCACCGCATGGCGGGCTGCCTCGATAGAGCGCAGGGCTTCCACCGGAAATCTCTCCCGGTAAAAATCCCCGTTTCATCATATCCCTTCGTCTCCGTAGCAGCGGATTTCATAAACGGCCGCCGATGGGTCCCCGTTGGTAGCCTGTATCACAAGCCGCAGCCTAGCCGTACGGACAGCTTCAGGCAATTTATGCCGGCAGTGCCGCTGGTAATTGCCGCGGATAGACAGTACCTCCTGCCAGCCGTTTTCTCCCAAGGCTTCGATGGTATAGTCCCTGGGGCATTGCGGGTCACGGTAAAAGGGCGCATACGCATGGTATTCCCGGATCAGATGCCCCGGAAAGGTCAGCTCCACTGTGCAGATGGCCTGCTCCTCGGTCCAGCTCAGCTCAAGCCATTGGGCCAACGGCTGTGCCGGATCGGAGCGCCACAGGTTGGTGCTGCGATGAGGACGGGTCACGCCGGAGAGAACGTTAGCGGCTCCGCACACAGGCTGCGGCGGCTCCACCTTGAAGCTTAAAGTCACACCGTTGTCATAACGCCTCATTTTGCCGAGACCAATTTCAAAGGCAGCCATATGTCCTGGCTCCAGAGAACCCGCTTTATGCCAGGAGACATGATCATTCGCCCATAGGTCCAGACGGACATAGCCATTCTCCGGCAGCCCGCTCTCAGCGGTCAAACCAACCGGCCAATCTACCCATATGTTCACCCCGGGAGGAATGGACAAGGCGGTTTCCGCCAGAGGCGCGCCAGGGTCGGTGCGGTAATCCCAGATGTGGTCCACTGGTAGAAGCACTGCCTGTACGGTCTGCGTCTGATTCGATTCATTGCTCAGGCAGACAGCCAGCTTATCGATTCTGCCTCCGCTTGTGGCGATCCATTGCCCCCGCCGGTGTGTCAGACGGTCATGAGTCGTCTGATGATTCTGGTCCCGCCACACAGCCAAACCCTCATGGAAACCCCGGGATTCCGTTCCGGCGCCAACTGTTTGCGCTTCGCTGCTGGCGGTGACGGCTGCCTGCCGGGCCAGGTCAGCCGGGTCCTCGTTGTGGGCGTTGGGCAGGAAGCAGCCGTCGCGCAGCAGGGTTTGCTGAACCTGACACACCGTTTCAGCCGGAAGCTGCGAAACGCGGATGCCTTGGCGCTGGGCGGCCGCTGCCGCCACTCCGGCTGCCTGGCCCATCAGGGCCGTCGTGGACATCACCCGTACGGTTCCTAGAGCAGCATGGGTCACACTCACGTTCCGACCGGCCATCATCAGATTGTCCATGTCCTTGGCGATCATAATCCGCAGTGGAATGCCATACGGGCCGCAATAGCTTTTGACCGCATATTCGCTGGTCTGGGAATAGCCTTCCTTACTGGCCCGCTCGCTGTGTTTGGCCAGAAGACCGCCCGGCGTATGCAGATCAAGAAACCAGCCGCCGAAGGCAATCTCATCCTCGAACACGGTGAGATTGGCCGGATCATGCTCTGTCATCAGATATTGGCCCATGATTCTGCGGCTTTCCCGTTTACCCGGCACCTGCCCGATCCATTCCAAAGCATAGTTAGCCGCTTTTTCCTTCAGCTTCGGATCCTTGTTCTTGATCCAGTCCCAAACCCCCAGGGTATGGCGGGTCAGCCACTGGCGATGCACTAAACTTAACATGGCTAGGTGGATGCCTAGAGATAGGGATAAACATGCTTTTGTTGAAAATATTTACATGTTCTTCTCTGCTCTTCATCAAAAAAGAGAATAGGCAACTAAACATGGCGGCATTTTCCTTTTTTTTGGCTATGTGGTTGTTACTTCACGATGATTTTTTTGAGTACCTGTGCTTCCTTTGGCGGCCTGTCCACTACTTGTCGTCCTCTCG